>JADMIG010000002.1 GCA_015478725.1 Chloroflexota bacterium
GCGCGTCCCCGGCCCCTCCCGGCTCGGCGCGTCCCCGGCCCCTCCCGGCTCGGCGAGACACGGATCCGGACAGATGACCCTCAGGAGGGCGCTCGTCCGAGCATGGATCGCGCCCGATCGCGAAACATCGTCTGCTCGTGCGTGGCCGCTGGAACCCGGCGATCGTTCGAGTGCCAGATGTGCGCCTGAAGCGACATCTGACACGATGCCCCGGACCAACGCCCGCCTGACGAGCAGATGGCGGAATCGGAAGGGCGGCGAGGGCCGTGCGAGGGCGGACACCCGGCCCGGCGCATCGGCGCGAGGCTCCGGCCGTCGGTTCGACCGAACATCGGCCGTCAGCGACACGTAGCATCTGACCACGCGCCCGGCCACGGGCCCGGCTCCGGCTCGCGCCTCATGCTCGCGGGCCACGCATCCGACCCCGACCCCGACCCCCCATCCCGACACCTGACGGGTCACAGACATTGCGAGGGACAGCCCGATGAGCGATCACAGCCACGACGCCAGGCATCCGCGACTCGCGGAGCTCGAGGCGATGGTCCGCGATGGACGGATTGACACCCTCATCGTCGCGATCACGGACATGCAGGGCCGGCTCATGGGCAAACGCGTCCAGGCGCAGGCGTTCCTCGACGGCGTCATCGACCACGGCGCCCACTTCTGCACCTACCTGCTCGGCACGGACATGGAAATGAACACACCGGACGGGTTCGCCCTCATGAACTGGGAGACCGGCTACGGCGACTGGGTCGCGAGCCCGGTCTGGGACACGCTCCGGATCCTGCCCTGGCTCGAGAAGACGGCTCTCGTGCTCGGTGACGCGACGGACGAGGAGACCCAGGCCGAGATCCCGATCGCACCGCGGACCATCCTCAAGCGGCAGGTCGACCTCGCCGCGAAGGCGGGCTTCGCGGTCAAGGCCGGCTCGGAATTCGAGTACTACGTCCTCAAGGAATCGTGGGAGGAATCCAACCGCCGCGGCTGGGGCATCCCGGAGCGATTCGGCTACTACAACGAGGACTACCACCTGCTCCAGGCGACGAAGGCGGAACCACTGCACCGGCTCCTCCGCAACCAGATGACGGAGGCACGGATCCCGATCGAGTTCAGCAAGGGTGAGGCCGCGCCGGGCCAGCACGAGGTGAACATCCGCTACGACCACGTCCTCGAGTCGGCGGACCGGAGTGTCATCTTCAAGCACGGGGCGAAGGAGATCGCCTACCTCAACGGCTGGGGCATCACGTTCATGGCGAAGCCGGACGCGTCGTGGACTGGCTCGTCCGGTCATCTCCACATGAGCCTCTGGGACGAACCGGGCGCGCACTCCCTCACCCACGATCCCGCGGCCGGCCTGCCATACGGCATGTCGAAGGTGTTCAGCCACTTCGTCGCCGGGATGATGCGGCTGTCCCGCGAGCTGGCGATCTTCATCGCCCCGAACATCAACTCATACAAGCGCTACGCATCGCTCTCGTGGGCGCCCGTCAACGTCGTCTGGGGTCGCGACAACCGGACGACCGGGTTCCGGGTGGTCGGCCACGGCGACGCGCTCCATGTCGAGGACCGCTTCCCCGGGGGCGACATGAACGCCTATCTGACGTACGCGGCGATGGTCGGTGCCGGGCTCTACGGCATCGAGCACGAGCTGCCGCTCGAACCCGAGTTCAAGGGCAACGGGTACCTCGCGACCGGCCACCCGCGGATGCCGCGGGCCCTCTACGAGGCGATCCCGGAGCTCGAGCGGAGCGCGGCGGCGGTCGAAATCTTCGGACAGGACATCGTCGACCACTACCTCAACGCCGCGCGGCACGAGCAGATGGTCTACGACTCGGTCGTCCACGACTGGGACCGCCAGCGGTACCTCGAGCGGAGCTGACCGGAACCCGGCTGGAGGATGATGGAAGCGACACCGGGGCAGCAGCCACATCGAAACATCGGGGCACGAAGATTCCGTCCGTGGATGGAGCGCACGTCGGGCAGCGGAGGCGTCGGGTGGCGACGGCGACGAGCCGTCGAGCACTCGTCCTCGTCCTCGCCATCGTCAGCGCCGGTTGCACTGGTGTCTCGAGTCCCGGCGGGGTCGGGTCCGGCGCGCCGTCGAACCGGCTGACCTCCACCGGCGCTCAGCCGACCGCACCGCCCACGGTCTGGCCGACCGCGACGCAGAGTCAGACCACGGCGACTCCGGCTGGGACCTACGGGCCAGAGGCGACGACACCTTCGGGGCAGGCCTCCGCGACTCCCGTGACCACCGCTGCGCCGGCCCCGCCGTCGTCTCCGCCGTCGTCACCTCCGTCGGCTCCGCCATCGGTCGTCCCGCTGCCCACCCCCGCCGGCACGGATGTCGTATTCCGGGTGCCGATCCTCATGTACCACCGGATCATCGATCCAGCCCTTGCTCCCGGGTCCCTCGCCGGGCTGTGTGTGCCGCCGCCGGTCTTCCAGGCCCAGATGGACGCCCTCGTCCGCGCCGGCTGGCGTTCGATCACGATGGCGACCCTGGCCGCCGATCTCATGGCGGGGACACCACCGCCCGCCCGCACGTTCGTCATCACCATCGACGACGGGCACCGCGACGGCCTCACGAACGCGTTGCCGATCCTCGTCCGCAACGGGCTCGTCGCGACGTACTACGTCGTCACGGGTCGATTGGGACGAGCGGCCAACCTCCATCCGGGGGACCTGGCCACGCTCGCGGCGGCGGGCATGGAGATCGGCGACCACACCGTGGACCACGTGAACCTGGCGCGCCTGTCAGGACCGGCGCTCGCGCTGCAGATCGGGGCCGCCGCTGACCGCATCGCCGCCCTCGTCGGGAGTCGCCCGATCACCTTTGCCTACCCGTTCGGAGATCGAAATCCCGCGGTCATCGCGGCCGTCCGCGCGGCCGGCCTGCTTGTCGCAGTCACGAATGAGGCGAGCGGTCCGGTCTCGGCCACCAACCGCTTCCTGCTGCCCCGCCTGGAGGTGCGGCCGACGACCACCCCGAGCTTCCTGTTGGCGGAGATGCTCTGGATCGCCGGCTAGTCCGGGTCAACCGGCACCGGGTCAGCCGGCTCGGCCATCCTTGCGTCGAGGCAGATACGTGGCGAGTCCCTCCTCGAGCGGGGTGAGCCGCCGTGGCATCGCCGCCAGCAACGGACCGACGTCGACGGTCGCCGGCTGATTGATGAAGTCGACGGCCGCCGGCGTCAGCGGAGGATTCGGGAGGAACGAGAGCGGCCACGCGGCGAGCTTGACGAGGGGCGTGGGGCCGTGGAGCAGCGGTCGGCGGCGACCCGCCGCGCGCAAGGCAGCGCGCACGATCTCGTTCATCTCGAATGTCTCCGGACCGCCGACCTCGAACGTCCGATCCGCCGCGGCCGGGTCCGAGAGCGCGTCAACCACGAGTCGGCCGATGTCGTCGATGAAGACCGGAGCGAGCAGCTGTCGGCCGTCGTTCGTCAGTGGCACGAAGGGCAACCAGCGGGCGAAGCCGAGGAAGCGGTTGAGCGCTGCATCGCCGGGACCGTAGACCCACGTCGGACGGACGATCGTGAACGTGATCCCGGACTCGCGGACCGCGGTCTCGGCGCGCCACTTCGCCCGGAACCAGTGGTATCGGGCGTCCGGCGCAGCCCCGGCACCCGAGACATAGACGAGCCGGCTCACCCCGGCCGCCTTTGCCGCGGCGACGAGGTGCTCCGTCCCGGCGGCGTCGACCGCCTCAAAGGTCCGGCCGCGGCTCGGCTTCTCCATCGGCATGTCGTCGAATGCGAGCGCGATGACGAGCGCGTCGGCACCCGCGAGCGCCGCGGTGAGGGCGGGGCCGGCATCCGCGGTCGACGCGGCGACGTCCGCCCGGCGGAGTTCGATTCCCGCGGGGACGCGGGTCGCGGCGCGCTCTGGGTGGCGGGACAGGGCGACGACCGCCTCACGGCGCCGGGCCAGCTCTCGGACGACGGCGCTCCCGACGAACCCGGTCCCCCCGGCGACGACGACACTCATGGCATCCTTCCCTGCTACCCCTCGCGACGGACGAGAACAGGCGACCTGAAGATAGCACGTTTTCCGGATTCGCCCCCGCGCCGCACGGATGGGCGGTACCCTTGCGGAACAGGGATCCGCGGCGGAGTCCCGCCATCAGAGGAGGATCGATGAGGCTCGCGGGCAAGGTCTGCATCATCACCGGGGCAGGTGGCGGCATGGGCCGCGTCGCGGCGCTGATGTTCGCGGCCGAAGGGGCGAAGATCGTCGTCGCCGAGTTCAACACCGCCGCCGGCGCCGAGACCGCCCGACTCGTCGGTGCGGCCGGTGGCGATGCGACCTTCGTCAAGGTGGACGTCTCGAACGAGACCGATGCGAAGGCGATGATCGATCACGCGGTCGCGACGTACGGTCGGGTCGATGTCCTCTACAACAACGCGGGGATCATGCCCGAGGCGGACCACTCGGTCGTCGACACGGATGTCGCGACGTGGGACCAGGTCATGGCGATCAACGTCCGCGGCGTGTTCCTCGGCTGCAAGTTCGCCATCCCCCGGATGGTCGAGCAGGGCTCCGGCTCGATCATCAACATCGCGAGCTTCGTCGCCCTCCTCGGCTGCTCGGTCCCACAGGACGCCTACACCGCCTCGAAGGGCGCCCTCCTCTCCCTCACCCGGAGCCTCGCCGTCCAGTTCGGGCCGAAGGGCGTCCGTTCGAACGCGATCTGCCCCGGGCCGGTGGAGACGCCGCTCCTCATGGACTGGCTCGTGAAGGACGCGGAGGCGAAACGGATCCGCCTCGCCCGCAACCCGTCCGGCCGCTTCGGCAAGCCCGAGGAGATCGTCCACATGGCCGTCTACCTCGCCTCGGATGAGAGTCGCTGGACGAACGGGGCACAGCTCGTCGTGGACGGCGGCATCAGCGTGAACTACTTCTAGCTCGGCACCGGACCGGTGCGGCCGGCGGTGGTCGAAGACGCAGGAAGGCCAGAGCGGGAGTCGAGGACGATGGCGGATGAGCGGCGGATCGCGATCGGGGTGGACGTCGGCGGGAGTGGCATCAAGGTCGCGGCGGTCGACCTGGCGAGCGGCGCGCTCGCCAGCCAGCGCTACCGGATCGCGACGCCGAAGCCCTCGACACCCGAGGCGGTCATCAAGGTCATCGCCTCGCTCGTCAAGCGGGCGGGCGTCGAGATGGGGGCGCCGGACCTGCCGGTCGGGGTCGGGCTGCCGAGCGTCATCCTCGACGGGGCGACGATGACGGCGGCGAACATCGACAAGCGCTGGATCGGCTTCGCGGCCCGTGACGCGATGAGCGAGGCGGTCGGACGCCGGGTGGCGCTCGGCAACGACGCCGATGTCGCGGGCCTCGCCGAGATCCGCTTCGGCGTGGGAGCGACGGATCCGTCCGTCCGTCGCGGCGTCGTCATCTTCCTCACCCTCGGCACCGGCGTGGGATCCGGCGTGTTCAATGACGGCGTCCTCGTCCCGAATACCGAGCTCGGCCACATGGAGATCCGCGGCAAGGACGCCGAGTGGCGATCCTCCGCCGCCGCCCGCCTCCGACGGAGCGAGTCCTGGAAGGGCTGGGCGGAGGACCTCGACGAGCACCTCAAAGCGATCGACCGGCTCTTCTGGCCGCGCCTGTTCATCCTCGGCGGCGGGGTCAGCAAGCAGGGCGACAGGTTCATCCCCCGCCTCACCTGCCGGCCGCCGGTCATCGCGGCGACCCTCCGCAACGAGGCCGGCATCGTCGGTGCCGCGCTCCTCGCGGTCGACCCCTCCGCTCGAGCCCAGGAGGGCGCCGACGACTGAGCGGCGTATCATCGGGCGGTCCCATGACGATCGATCCGCGGCTTCGCGTCCGCTCAACCGGAGACCGACGATGACCACCGAACCACAGACGACGCCGATCCTCGACACCCGCATGATCATCGGCGGCGACTCGCTCGCCGCGGCGGACGGCCAGACCTTCGATGTGGTGAACCCGGCGAACGGCGCGGTCATCGCCCGGGCGCCGCTCGGCGGCCGCGAGGACGTCGATCGCGCGGTCGCCGCGGCCCGGAAGGCCTTCGATGACCCGAAGGGCTGGGCGAACTGGGCGGCCGGCAAGCGCGGCCGGACGCTCGCGAAGTTCGCGACGCTCATCAAGGACCACGCGGAGGAGCTCGCCTCGCTCGAGAGCCGGAACGTCGGCAAGCCGATCGGTGGCGCCCGGGGCGAGGTGATCGGCGCGAGCCTCGTCTTCGACTACTACGCCGGCGCGGCGAACAAGCTGTTCGGCGAGACGATCCCGGTGAGCAAGCCCGGCCTCGACTTCACCCTCCGCGAGCCGATCGGCGTCGTCGGGCTCATCGTGCCGTGGAACTTCCCCATCCTCATGGCGAGCTGGAAGCTCGGGCCGGCGCTCGCGGCCGGCAACGCCTGCATCCTCAAGCCGGCGAGCTACTCGCCGCTCACGGCGATCCGGCTCGGCGAGCTCGCCCTCGAGGCGGGCATCCCGGCCGGCATCCTCAACGTTGTGACCGGGCCGGGTGGCACGGCCGGGGCGAGCATCGCCGCCCACTCGGGCGTCGGCAAGGTCGCCTTTACCGGCGAGACCACGACCGGCCAGGAGATCATGCGGCTCGCGGCCGGCAACGTGAAGAAGATCAGTCTTGAGCTCGGCGGCAAGAGCCCGAACATCGTCTTCGCCGACGCCGATCTCGAGGCCTGGGCCGCCTCTGCGCCGTACGCCGTCTTCGACAACACCGGCCAGGATTGCTGCGCTCGGAGCCGGATCTTCGTCGAGCGCTCGGTCCACGAACGGGCTGTCGAGCTGCTCGCCGCGGCGACCCGGAAGGTCAAGGTCGGCGACCCGGCGAGCGAGGCGACGGAGGTCGGGACGCTCGTGAGCCTCCGCCAGCGCGAGCGGGTCATGGACTACATCGAGATCGGCATCCGCGAGGGCGCGACGGTCGTCGTCGGCGGAGACATCCCGAGCGATCCGGCACTCGCCGGCGGGGCCTACCTCATGCCGACGATCTTCGATCACGTGACGAACGACATGCGGATCGCCGTCGAGGAGATCTTCGGTCCGGTCGTCACGGTCATCCCGTTCGACACGGAGGACGAGGCGATCCAGCTCGCCAACGCGACGCCGTACGGCCTCTCCGGCTCGGTCTGGAGCCGGGACATCGGCCGGGCCCTGCGGACCGCGAAGCGGCTCCAGGCAGGCGTCCTCTCGGTGAACTCGAACAGCTCCGTCCACACGGAGGCCCCGTTCGGCGGCTACAAGATGTCCGGCATCGGTCGCGAGCTCGGGATGCACGCCCTCGAGCTGTACACCGAGGTGAAGAACATCTTCGTCGACCTCAGCTGAGGCCGGCCCGCAGGTCGGGCGGGGGGATCTCCGGGTGCCGCCGCCGGAGCCAGTCACGGATCGCCCAGAACGTCGTGCTGAAGGCGATGCCCGCCCAAGGGATCGCGTCGGGAGCGAAGGCCACGATCTCGAGCGCCTCGGGATTGATCCGCGGCGACCCGCCGGCCACGCGGGCCTCGAAGGCGATGACGACGACCGCCGCCTCGAGCCGAGAGTAAAGGCCCACGATCTCCCCGGGCTCGACGACGAGACCCGTCTCCTCGAACGCCTCGCGGATCGCCGCCTCGTTGACCGTCTCGTCGACCTCGAGGAAGCCGCCGGGCTGGGCCCAGGCGCCCCGTCCGGGCTCGATCCCGCGGCGGATGAGGACGAGATCGCCCGCGTCCGTGATCGGGAGGGTGGTGACCACGAGCCGCGGATTGACGTAGGCGATGTAGCCGCACGCGTCGCAGCCCAGGCGCTCGCGATCCTCAGCGTCGATCGTTCCGAACCGCAGGGGCGCGCCGCAGCGCGAGCAGTGGCGGAGCGCCGCGGCGAGCCAGTGGGGGACGCCTCGGCCCGAGTCGATGCCGGTCGAGCGGGCGTCGGGCCCGCGATCGAACCGCGGGCGGTCCGGGCTGAGATCGTCGTCCGTCACGACGTCAGCACCCACCACGAGAAGCCGACGAGCACCGCGATGAGGACGATCGAGGCGCCGACCCATCCGATGCGGAACCAGCCCTTCGTCCGATCCACCGGCATCCATGCCCGGGCCGAGCGCCAGATCCGGAGCGTCGCGTCGCCCGTCGTGAGGGCGAGGATGGGGGCGCCGACGACGACGCAGAGCTTGACCAGCGCCGAGCCGGGTCCGGCGCCGAGCTCGAGTGCGGTGATCGCGATCGCCCCGGAGATGAGGGCGATGACGGAGAGGTTGATGTAGTACGGCTGAAGGGGCGTCGGCGCCGTCTCGGGGACGGAGCGGATCGGCAGCTGGGCGAGGGTGGGCCGGCCTGCGATCCCGGCGATCGGCGGCTCGACCGGACCCCGGCCGGAGGACGGGTCACGACCGGTCTGGCGGTCCAGGACCGGCATGCCGGCCTCCCAGCGCGGGTCGTCCATCGGATCGGTCAACCGGCGTTCGAGGGATCGTCGAGGACGTGCTGCGCCTGTCGATCGCGGTACGCCGCCAACGCCGCCGCGACGGTCGGCTCGTGGAGAGCGAGGATCCGGGCCGCGAGCAGAGCCGCGTTCTCCGCGTTGCCGATGGCGACCGTCGCGACGGGCACGCCTCGCGGCATCTGGACGATCGAGAGGAGCGAATCCAGTCCGTCGAGCTGGCCGAGCGGGATCGGCACGCCGATGACCGGAAGGAGCGTCTTCGCCGCGATCATGCCGGGCAGATGGGCCGCCCCGCCGGCACCAGCGATGATGACCCGCAGACCCCGATCGGCGGCGGACTCGGCATAGCGGAACATGAGGTCGGGTGTCCGATGGGCGGACACCACGCGAAGCTCGTTCGGGATCCCGAGCTCGTCGAGCAGCGCGGCGGCCGTGGTGAGGATCGGGAAGTCCGAGCGACTTCCTCCCACGATCCCGACGATCGGTCGCCGATCCGACGCTGCCGCGCCAGTCGCCTCGACGCTCCTGTCGCGTCGCTCGCGCTCCTCACTCACGGCTCGTCCTCCCAGTGCAGGGCGGCGAGCGCCGTCCGGGCTCGGGTGATCGCCTCGTCCGGATGAGCGGCCACCACGGTGAGATGGCCCATCTTCCGGCGCTCGAACACCTCGCGCTTATCGTAGACGTGGAGGTGGACGGCGGGGTCCGCGAGCGCCCGATCGAGGCCGGCGAGGCGAGCCGGCCGGCGCCGGCCGGTACCGAGGAGGTTGACCGTCGCGCCGATGCCGGTCGCGTCGGGTGCCCCGAGCGGCAGCCCCGCGAGCGCCCGGATGTGCTGCTCGAACTGGCTCGTCACCGCGCCCTCGATCGTCCAGTGGCCGCTGTTGTGGACCCGCGGTGCGAGTTCGTTGACCACGAGCGACCCGTCGTGGAGGACGAACAGCTCGACGGTGAGGATGCCGACCAGGTCGAGCTCCGTCGCCAGCCGGCCCGCGAGCTCCTGCGCGACCGCGACGATCGCCGGGGTCACGGGTGGCGGGGCCGGGGCGATGGATTCGACGAGGATCCCATCGTCGTGGAGGTTCCGGGCGAGCGGATAAGCGACCGTGCGGCCGCGGGCGTCACGCGCGACGATCGCCGAGCATTCGGCGGCGAACTCGAGCTCCCGTTCCAGGAGCAGACCGTCGCGCTGGACGGACCCGGCGAGGGCAGCGAACCGGGGCCCGAGATCCTCCTCGGCGGCCAGGCGCACCTGGCTGCGCCCGTCGTAGCCGCCGATCGCGACCTTGAGGCGCAGTGGATAGCCGAGCTCGGCCGCTCCGCGTCGGAGATCCTCGAGCGTCCGGACCTCGCGCCACGGAGCCGTCGGGGCGCCGACCGCCGTGAGGAACCGTCGCTCGGCGAGGCGATCCTGGGTCATCCTGAGGGCGTACTCGACCGGGTGGATGGGTCGGTCCGCGTCGATCCGGCGAACCATCGCCGCCGCGATGTGCTCGAGCTCGTACGTCGCGACATCGCATGACGCGGCGAGCTCCCCGGCCGCATCCACGTCATCGTACGTGGCGACGACGACCCGCTCCGCCACCGCGGCAGCTGGGCACGCCGGATCCGGGTCGAGGACGACGATCCGGTAGCCGAGCCGGCGCGCCGCGAGGGCGAGCATCCGGCCGAGCTGACCGCCGCCGATGATGCCGATCGTCGAGCCGGGCGCGAGCGGCGAGTCCTCCTCCCCGTGGGCCGCGAGGACATCACGGATGAAGGCCGTCTTGTTGAGCGAATAGCTGAGGCCGGTGCCGACTCCGGCGCGGACGATCCCCCGCTTGAGATCCGCGTAGGCCTGGCGGAGATCCGGGTCCGCCCGGAGCGCATCGCGGAACACGAGGTGGCGGCGAAGGTCGTGCTGGAAGCGTCCCGCAGTCGGCATGACGTGAAGGTGGATCGGGATGGGTGGCCCGTCGTCCCGCGACAGCGCACCGAGGAGCAGCGGTCGCGTCGGCGGGAACGGGAACATCCCGGTCTGGGCGCCGAAGCCGAGGCGTCGAGCGTGCTCGGCGATGTCCGCGATCGACGACGGGTCGGCGAGGACGCCGAGGTCGAGGATCGGCTTCGCGAGGAGCCCGGGAACGGATGTGCTGCCGATGTGATGGATCTCGATCTCCGGACGATCCGCCCGCACGATCTCCATGACCCGCGCAGCGAGGACCGGCCAGATCGGGTCCGAAGCGGTCACGATCAGGGGTCGCTGGGGGTAGGGCAGGATCGGGGGTCCGGCGTGGGGTTCGGCGTGGGAGCCGGCGCCGGAGGCGGCGATGCGTGGATCCCGCGTCGGCGGTCGGTCGGGCATGGGGGCGCAAGTGTAGGCGGTCGCAGCCGGGCAGTCGGTCCGGGACGGGCCGGATCGCTCGTTGCCGGATCGCTCGCGCTCCGGCCGCTGCGTGCGCGCTCCGGCCGCTGCGTGCGCGCTCCGGCCGCGTGCCTGGACCGCCCGGCGTTCCATCCGATGTGCCGTCCAGATGTTGTGCCCGCGCCTCCGACCGTTTGGAACGCCCGGAGTTCCATCCGATGCGTCACGCGCGGCGATCTCGCACACTTGGAACGCCCGGAGTTCGGCTGATCGATGTTCGCCGTGAGCGCGCGCTAGTTGGAACGCCCGGCGTTCCACAGAGTGGCGCCGTGGCGTCGTCCCTGCGACGCCACGGCCGCGTGAAGAGCCGGCGTCAGGGGTGAGCGAAGCGCAAGCGGTCCCAGGAATCCCGGATCGCGCCATCCGCTAGCATCGGAGATGCCGCTTGACACAGGAGTGACTCGTGACCGACCGGATCCCCCTCCTCATCGACTGCGACACCGGCATCGACGACAGCCTTGCCCTCCTCTACGCATGCGCGAGCCCCGAGGCGGAGATCCTCGCGGTCACCTGCTGTTCCGGAAACGTCGCTGCGGAGCAGGTCGCCGAGAACACGCGAGCCGTGCTCGAACTCGCCGGCAGGACCGACATCGAGGTCGCGATCGGACGTCGAACGCCGCTCATGCGGGCGCTCGAGACGACGCCCGAGACGCATGGCCCGCGCGGCATCGGTCACGCCGTGTTGCCGCCACCGACGCGGCCTGTCTCGGACCGCCACGGGGTCGAGCTCATCGTCGAGACTGCCCGCAGCCGGCCGGACGAGGTGACGCTCGTGACGCTCGGCCCCCTGACGAACCTCGCCCTGGCGATGCTCCTCGAACCCGAGCTCCCCCGACTGCTCCGGCGGGTCGTCGTCATGGGAGGCGCGTTCCGGGTCGCCGGCAACACGACACCGCGCGAGGAGTGGAACATCCACTGCGATCCGGAGGCGGCGAGGATCGTCTTCTCCGCGTTCGGCGAGTCCCCCGTCGAGCGCCTGCCCCTCGTCCTCGGCCTCGACGTCACGGAGCGGGCGCGATTCCTGCCGGACCACCTCGTCGCCCTTGCCCGGCGCGCCGGCAGCCGTCCTGACGACTCACTCGCCCTCGCACGCGGCGACGACCCGCTGCGCGCGGCTCGCAGCGTCGCCTCGGATCCGATCGTGCGCTACCTCGCGGATGCCCTCCGCTTCTATATGGAATTCCACGCTCGATACGACGGGTTCTACGGTGCGTTCGTCCACGATCCGCTCGCCATCGCCACCGCGCTCGACCCGGGCCTCGTCCGCACGGAGAAGGTCACCGTGGACGTCGAGACCCACGGTGCGGTCACGACCGGCGAGACGGTGGCCGATTGGCGACACCTGTGGGGCCGGCCACCGAGCTGCGAGGTCGCGGTGGAGGCCGACGCGGATCGATTCCTCGATCGATTCGTCGAACGCGTCGGAGCGCTGGCCGAGAGGCTCGCGCAGGCCTGAATGCTGTATCGCCGAACAATTCACGCCTGAACGGATTTCGCCGAGCCGGCCCGACTGACCCGGGGGCGCACGTCGCCGCGACGGCTCGGGCGGACGACCGCGACGAACCGGGGCGGACGACCGCGACGGGCTGGCAGCGCGCCGCCCGGCGTGGCAAGCTGGACGCGAGGGTTCTGTCCGGCGATCGCCGGACGCGGAGCGAGGAGGTCCATCCGCCATGGCGTGGCTGTCGCGACAGTTCAGTACCCGCGTCATCGTGCTCATGCCGATCGCGATCGCGATCAACATCGTGCTTGGGTTCACGGTCCAGAAGATCCTCAATCTCCCGATATATCTCGACTCGATCGGGACGATCCTTGTCGGTGTGCTGGCCGGACCGATCGCCGGAGCGGTCACCGGTGTCCTGAGCAATCTGATCTGGCAATACGCGCCGGGCATCGGACCCGGCAGCAATATCGGACCGTTCGCCGTGACGGCGGCGGTGATCGGCCTCCTGGCGGGCCTGTGGGGCTATCTCGGTGTCTTCAGGCCGCGGCCGTCGTCCGGCGTAGCGCTCTACGGTGCCGCCATCGTGGGCGTGGTGCTCGTCCTGTTTCTCGCCTCGCGCATTTACGACAACCCGGCCTACACAGATCCCAAAGTGGGCGGGTATCCGGCCTGGGTGTTCACCGCGATCGTGGCGATAGCGGCCGTGGCGAGCCTCACCGTCGCCGGCTTCATCCTCGTGCGCCGTGATGCGGCAGGGGCCTGGGTCGCCGTTGCCGGAGCGTTGACTGGGATCGTCGCCGCCATCGTCTCTGCCCCCATCGCAGCGATCGTCTACGGAGGCGTGACGGGATCGGGGACCGACTTGATCGTGGCAGCCCTGCGACAGGGCGGAGCGGACGTCTACAACGCTTCGCTCGGCCAGGGACTTTTCAGCGACCCCATCGACAAGACGATCACGTCGTTCGTCGTATTCATCGTCCTCGGCAGTCTGTCGAGCCGATTCGTCGCGCGTTTCCCACTCGGAGACCGGATCGCTGTAGCCGGAACCTGACCGAGCGTCCGGCAACGGTGACATCGCCTCCCCAGGACCTGGATCCGAGGAGCCTTCTCCCCGATTTCGTGACGCGCCTCTCTGTCGGACCGTATCGCCGGCTCTGCCCGACCACCAAGCTCGTCATCGCGTTCGCCGAAGCCCTGATCGCCATTGGCGTGCGGGGTTGGACCGGTCCCCTCGCGGTCGCTTGCACGGTAGTCGTCGTCGCCGCATATGCGCGAGTGCTCAGGCGCGCCCTCGTCATCGTGACCCTCACGGCACCGCTCGTGCTCTCCATCGTCCTTGTCAATACATTCTTCTTCCCGGGAGCGCATGACGTGCTCGTTCGGCTCGGCCCATTGACGGCGACCACCACAGGGGTCACCGCCGCGGCGCAGGCTGTGCTCCGAGTGGCCGCATTTGCTTTGTCAGTTTCGCTGTTCTCGCTCACGACTCAGGCCGACGACCTCCTTGCCGATCTGGAGCGACGAGGACTCGGCCGTCGAGGGCATTTCGTCATCGGTGCAGCCCTGAGCACGATCCCCCGGATGCGCGAACGCATCGCCGAGGTTACCGAAGCCCAGCGAGCTAGGGGCCTCGACACCGAGAGCTCGCGCCTCCGTCGGGTCGCGGGGATCGTGCCTCTCGTCGGACCCGTGATCTTCAATTCATTGACCGAGGTCGAGGAGCGAACCATGGCCCTGGAAGCCCGCGGTTTCTCGGCTCCGACTCGTCGGATACAGCTGAAGTCCTTCCCCGAGACCCCGCTCGAGCGCACGTTGGCGTGGTCGATCGTCGTGGGGACCGTGGTGCTCCTCATCCTCTCGATCGCCGGGCTGCTCGCGGGCCTGCCGTGAGCCTCATCGTCCGCGACGTCCGGTATCGCTACGCGGGATCGACGCGCCCGGCGCTCGACGGCATCGATCTCACCGTCGAGCCCGGCCAGGTCCTCGGCATCGTCGGCGCGAACGAGGCGGGCAAGTCGACGCTCTGCCTCGTCGCCGCCGGCCTCGCACCGGCCACGATCGGCGGTCGGCTCGAGGGCTCCGTCGAGATGGACGGGCTGACCACCATCCACGCCCGGCCACACGAGCTCGCCCAGCGCTGCGGGATCCTCTTCCAGAACCCGGTCACCCAGCTGTCCGGCACCGCATCGACGGTCTGGGAGGAGATCGCCTTCGGACCGCGCAACCTCGGCCTGCCGCTGGAGGAGGTCGTCGCCCGGGTGGACGCGGCGTTCGCCGCCCTCGGCGTCGCCCACCTCGCCGAACGCGATCCGCAGCGACTGTCCGGCGGCCAGGCACAGCTCGTGGCGCTCGCCGGGGTCCTGGCCCTCCGGCCGCGCTACCTCATCCTCGACGAGCCGACGAGCCAGCTCGACCCGCTCGGCACGCGGCTGGTCGGCGAAGCGCTCGACGGTCTGGTCGCCGCGACCGGCGCGGGCGTCCTCATCGTCGAGCACAAGACGGACCTCCTCGCCCGGTTCGCGAGCACGGTCGCCGTCGTGGCGGCTGGACGGGTGGCGCTGACGGGATCCGCGACTGCCGTCCTCGCCGACGAGCGCCTCGAGACGTTCGGCGTGGAACCACCGTCGCGGATCCGCCTCGAGCGAGCCGCGCGACTGGCCGGGGTCTCCCTCCCCGCGGTGAGCTGAACGATGGACGGCGGGATCGAGCTCGAGGCGGTGGGTCTGGGCTTCGTGTATCCGGATGGGACGCGCGCGCTCGACGGGATCGACCTCCGGGTCGCGGCCGGGGAGTCCGTCGCCATCGTCGGCCAGAACGGGAGCGGCAAGTCGACATTCGTCCGGCACCTCAACGGTCTGCTTCGCGCCACCGGGGGTCGCGTCATCGTCGGCGGGACGGACGTCGGGCGGCGGCACGTGGCGGAGCTCGCCCGGCTCGTCGGCGTCGTCTTCCAGAATCCGGATCGCCAGATCTTCGCCGGGCGTGTCCGGGCAGAGGTCGCCTTCGGAGCCCGCAATGTCGGCCTTCGCGGGTCCGCGCTGGATTCGCGCGTCGACGCTGCGCTCGAGCGGGTCGGCCTGACGGGTCATGCGACGGACAACCCCTACGACCTCGGTCATTCGAAGCGCAAACTCCTCGCGACCGCCTCCATCCTCGCCATGGAGACGCCCGCGGTGGTGCTCGACGAACCGACGACCGGGCAGGATCTCGCGGGGATCGCGCAGATGCGGACGATCGTCGCGGAGCTCACTGCCACCGGCCGGACGGTCGTCGCGATCAGCCACGACATGCGGTTCGTCGCCGAGACGTTCCCGCGCGTCGTGGTCATGCAGGCCGGCCGGGTGGTCCTCGACGGACCCCCGGCTCGGGTCTTTGCCGAGGTGAGCTGGCCGATCCTCGCCGCGACGTACCTCGAGGCACCGCTCGCCGCCCATGTCGGCGCTGCCGCAGGGCTCGGATCGACGCCGACCGAGGATGCCCTCATCGAGGCGCTCGTGGCGCGGGCCGGGGGTGCCGCGGGTGCGGCGACCACGCCGCCGGGCTGACGGTCAGTCGGCGCGCTGGAGGACCACCTCGAACACGTCGTCGCCGACGATCCGCCAGGCTCGGACGGAAGGCTCGCCCGTGACCGGATCCGCCTGGTCGTCCGCGAGCGAGACGAGGATGTACAGCGCGTCCGGATAACGGGCGGCGCGGACGTCCGTCGGCGAGGGACGGGCCGACGAGCGCACATGCGAGTGGACGATGGCCCAGAACGACTCGTCGGCATCGTCCGTCTCGAGCGTCAGCCGGAGGAGGTCGGCGGAGTCGATCTCGTAACGGAGCGGCGACGCGGCGGCGTTCCGCGTCGGGGCGAAGCGGAGCGCGATGCCGCCCTCCGCTGCCGGCCGGTCGCCGACGACGATCCCGCACGCCTCGTTCGGATACTCGTGTCGGGCATGCTCGATGAGCGCCTCGCGAAGCACCTCCCGAAGGGTTGCGAAGGCCGGCCCAGGATGGCCGATCACCACCAGTGGACTCCGCCCTCGAGATCGCTCTCCATCTCGTCCAGGTCGCGGGTGAATGCGCCGGCAGAAAGGTACTTCCATCCCCCGTCCGGAAGCAGCGCGACGATCGTGCCGCCACGACCGGCCGAGATCATCGCGCGGGCCACGCGGATCGCGGCCACGAGGACGGCGCCACATGACGGTCCGGCGAAGATCCCCTCGCGGTCGAGGAGCTCGCGGAGGGCGACGATGCTCTCGCGGTTCGTCACGAGGAACTTCCCGTCGATGAGGGCGGGGTCGAAGATCTCCGGCACGAACCCGTCGTCGAGCGAGCGGAGTCCCTGGACGTTCTCGCCGGGCATCGGCTCGGCCGCGTAGATGCGGACGTCCGGACGGTGCTCGCGCAGGTATCGGCCCACCCCCATGAGCGTGCCGCCCGTCCCGAATCCGGCGACGAACGCGTCGATCTCCGGACAATCGGCGAGGATCTCCGGCCCGGTCGTCTCGTAGTGCGCCCGCGGGTTCGCCTCGTTCGCATACTGGTCCGGCATCACGTAGCGTGGATCCGAGGCGGCAAGCCGGCGGGCGAGGGCGATCGCGCCGTTGCTTCCCTGCACGCCCGGCGAGTCGAGGATCTCCGCTCCGAAGAGTCGGGCGACCTCGCGTCGCTCGCTGGTGACGTTGTCCGGCATGACGAGGGCGATCCGGTATCCCCTGCGACGGGCGATCATCGCGAGCGCGATCCCGGTGTTGCCGGACGTGGGCTCGAGGATGATCGAATCGGGCCTGAGCCGCCCGGACCGCTCGAGATCCTCGATGAGGTACTTCGCCGCCCGGTCCTTCACGGACCCGGTGGGGTTGAGCATCTCGAGCTTCGCGAACAGGCGGACCTCCGGACTGGGGGACAGCCGCGCGATCTCCACGAGCGGGGTGTTCCCGATCGCGTCGACGATCGAAGCGAACCGCCTCCGGCCGCCGCCGGCCAAGAGCACGGGCTCCGCCGCGTCGGCGGCCGAGAGAGCCGACGCCGAGTCGGCGGCCGAGACGGCCGACGCCCGCGCGTCGGCGGCCACGTCAGCCACCGGCCATCGCCGGCAGCACGATGATCGAATCGCGCTCCGTGACCGGCGTTGCAAGCTCCTGGAGGTAGCGGATGTCCTGGCCGTCGAGATAGACGTTGACGAAGCGATTGAGCGTGCCGTCCGCCGTCAGGAGCTGGTCGCGGAGGCTCGGATGGGCGCCGACCAGCGCCGCGAGCGCCTCGCCGACGGTCGAGCCGGCGACGGTCACCTCCTTGGCACCGCCGACGGTCGCCCGAAGGACGGGCGGGATGCGGACGACGGTCACGGTCGCACCTCCAGGGCGAACGGCGCCTCGCCGCCGACGGACGCGACCTCAAGCGGCGTGCCGCCCTCAAGCGCCGCGACCGCAGCATCCGAGCAGACCGGGCAGGCCGGGTCGCGGCGGAGCTTCAGTTCCGTGAACGATGCGTCGAGGGCATCGAAGAGCAACAGCCGGCCGCTCAGCGATTCGCCGATGCCGAGGATGAGCTTGAGCGTCTCGTTCGTCTGGAGGAGACCCATGATCCCCGGCACCACCCCGAGGACGCCGGCGACCGAGCAGCCGGGTGCGAGCTCCGGCGGCGGCGGCGTCGGGTAGAGGCAGCGGTAGCACGGTCCCTCGAACGGACGGAAGACGGTGAGCTGTCCCTCGAATCGGTAGACCGACGCGTGGACGACCGGGATCCTCGCAGCGACGGCCGCGTCGTTGAGCGTGTACCGCGTCTCGAACGTGTCCGTCCCGTCGAGGATGACGTCGTAGCCGGCGATGATGCGGTCGACATTCGCCCCGGTCAGCATCTCCTCGTGAGCGACGACGCGGACCTCCGGGTTGAGGGCCGCGATCGCCGCCCGGGCGGAGTCCACCTTCTTCGTCCCGATTCGGTCGGTGGTGTGGATGACCTGGCGCTGGAGGTTGCTGAGGTCGACGACATCGAAGTCGACGATGCCGATCGTCCCGACGCCCGCCGCGGCGAGGTAGAGAGCCGCCGGGCTGCCGAGGCCGCCCGCACCGATGAGGAGGACCTTCGCGTCGAGGAGCTTCGCCTGGCCCTCCGCCCCGACCTCCGGCATGAGCAGGTGGCGGCTGTAGCGCTGCTTCTGCTCGTGGGTGAGGATGGCGGGCATCGACCATGGACGGCCGGCGCTCTTCCAGGCCTGGAAGCCGCCACCGAGCGATCGGACGTTCGTGTAGCCGAGTGCGTGGAGCGTCTGGCCGGCGAAGAGCGAGCGGACGCCGCCGGCGCAGTAGAGGATCACCGGCCGATCGCGGTCCGGGACGGCCGCCTCGATTTCCATCTCGACGTAGCTCTTCGAGATGTGGAGCGCGCCCGGGACATGGCCCTGCTCCCATTCGGAGTCTTCCCGGACGTCGACGATCGTCACCTCGGCGCCGGACTCGCGGAGCTGGTCGGCTTCGGTCGGGCTGACCTCGGGGATCTCGATGCGAGCCGCCTTGAGGAGCTCTGCATAGGTTCGTGGCATGAGGACGGGGACTCCGTTGATCGACAGGCTGACGCTCGGGCGTCAGGGCGTGGCT
This sequence comes from Chloroflexota bacterium, assembly GCA_015478725.1. Lineage (NCBI taxonomy): Bacteria > Bacillati > Chloroflexota > Chloroflexota bacterium. The sequence continues at coordinate 18,857 of JADMIG010000002.1, forward strand.
GGTTCCTGGGTTGCGGATGAGATCGCCGGGTCGCCGGGAGCGTCGAGCTCGCCGAGGGCATGGCGCAGGGTGTCGTGACTGAGCATCGCGCACTTGAGGCGGGCAGGGCTGATGTCGATGCCGAGCAGGTCGAGGAGGTCGTCCGCGCGGAACGCCTCGACCTCGGCGAGCGGTCTGCCCTTGATCTCGTCGGTGAGGAGGCTCGCGCTGGCCTGGCTGATCGCGCAGCCGCGGCCGGTGAAGCCCACCCGCTCGACGAGCCCAGCGCGGACGGCGAGCTGCAGCGTGATCCGGTCCCCGCACAGCGGATTCGAGCCCTCGTAGCTCGCGCTCGGCGCCTCGATGATCCCGAAGTTGTGGGGCCGGCGGGAGTGCTCGAGGATGTAGTCGCGATAGAGATCGTCCATCGTCAGGAGGCGCTCCCGAAGACGCGCTGGACGTCGTGCAGGCCGGCGACGAGCGCATCGATGTCCTCGCGGGTCGAGTAGACGCTGAAGCTCGCCCGGGCGGTCGCGGCCAGGTCCAGCCGCTCGTGGAGGGGCATCGTGCAATGGTGGCCGGCGCGGACGGCGACCCCGGATCGGTCGAGGATCTGGGCGACATCGTGGGGATGGATGCCCGGCAGATTGAACGGGATCACCCCGCCTCGCTGAACGGCCTGCGGGCCGTAGAGGACGATCCCCGGGATCTCGCGGGCGAGCGTCGCGAGCGCGTACGTGACGAGCTCCCGCTCGTGGGCGGCGACCCGCTCCATGCCGAGCTCGCGGAGGTAGTCCGCCGCGACGCCCAGGCCGATGGCCGCGGCGATGTCCGGCGTCCCCGCCTCGAACTTCCACGGGATGTCGTTCCACTCGGAGCGGCGGAGGTGGACCTCGCGGATCATCTCGCCGCCGGCAAGGAACGGCGGCATCGCCTCGAGGAGCTCGCGCCGGGCCCACAGCGCTCCGGAGCCGGTCGGGCCGAGCATCTTGTGGCCGCTGAAGGCGTACATGTCCGCCCCGAGCGCCTGGACGTCCACCGGGAGATGCGGGACCGCCTGCGCACCGTCGACGAGAACGAGGGCGCCCGCCGCGTGGGCGAGCTCCACCATCTCGCGGACTGGATTGATCGTCCCGAGCGTGTTCGAGACCTGGGTGCAGGCGACGAGTTTCGGCTTGAGCCTGAGCAGGACGTCGAGCACGTCGAGGCGGAGGAGGCCGTCATCCGTGATCGGGATGAACTCGAGGTCCGCGTCGCGCTCCTGGGCGAGGAGCTGCCACGGAACGAGGTTCGCGTGATGCTCCATCTCGGTCAGCACGATCGTGTCGCCGCGCGAGATGTTCCGGCGGCCCCAGCTGTAGGCGACGAGGTTGATCGCCTCCGTCGCGTTGCGGGTGAAGACGATCTCGTGGCGGTCCGGCGCGTTGATGAACCGGGCGACGGAGGAGCGGGCGGCCTCGTACGCCGCCGTGGCTCGCTCGCCGATCTCGTAGATCCCGCGATGGACGTTCGCGTTGTATCCCTCGTAGAACCCATCGAGGGCGTCGATGACGGCGCGTGGCTTCTGACTCGTGGACGCGGAGTCGAGATAGACGAGCGGGTGCCCATGGACGGTCGTCGCGAGGATCGGGAACTCGGCTCGGAGGGCGTGGGGGTCGAGCGGGCCTCGCGGGTCCGTTGCGATCGAGAACGGCTCGGCGATCGTCATGGCGGTCAGGACGCGACCTCGAGCGGCTCGCGCGGGATCGCGAGCGCCTCGTCCGGGACCGTCACCTCGAGGCCCGACTCGCGAAGGATCGGGCCGTATCCCTCGGCCTCGAGTCGAAGGGCGAGCTCCTTGCCGCCTGACAGGACGATCCGGCCGGCCGCGAGGACATGGACGAAGTCCGGCGTGATGTAGTCGAGGAGCCGCTGGTAGTGGGTGATGACGAGGACGCCCATCTCCGGCCTGAGCATCGCGTTGACGCCCTCGGCGACGATCCGCAGGGCATCGATGTCGAGGCCGCTGTCCGTCTCGTCGAGGATCGCCATCTCCGGCCGGAGGACCGCCATCTGGAGCATCTCGAGGCGCTTCTTCTCGCCGCCGGAGAAGCCGTCGTTCACGTACCGGGTGGCGAAGCCCTCATCGATCTTGAGGAGGGCGAACGTCTCGCGCATCTTGTTGCGGAAGTCGCGCATGGAGATGCCGCCGCGGGCGGGATCCGTGGGGTCGATGTCGCCGCTCTTGTCGACCCCCTGGAGGTGGGCGTTGAAGGCGGAGCGGACGAAGGACGCGACGCTCAGGCCGGGGACGGCCGTCGGGTACTGGAAGGCAAGGAACATCCCGAGGCGGGCTCGCTTGTCCGGCGAGAGGGCGAGGATGTCGCGACCCTTCCAGTGGACCTGGCCGCCGGTCACGACGTAGCCCGGGTGTCCCATGAGCGCATACGAGAGGGTCGTCTTGCCGGAGCCGTTCGGGCCCATGATCGCGTGGACCTCGCCCGGGTGGATCGTCAGGTCGATGCCCTGGAGGATCTCCTGCTCACGGTTGAGGATGGGCGCGACGCGCAGACCGCGGATGACGAGGTCGCGGTCCGTCGAGTTCGGCTGGGCGGCGGTACGGTCGGTCACGATGGGTTCGGTGCTCCTGTGGCGACGGCGGGGGGATCCGTCTTGCGGAGTGGGACGAGGTCGGCGAGGGTCATGCTGTCGAGCGCGCCGGCGATCGCGTCGCGGATCCGGACCCAGAGCAGGTTGACCGTGCACGATGCGCTCCGGTCGCAGTGGAGCGCGTGCTCCGGATCCTCGCTCGCGCAGACCATCGGTGCCAGCGGCCCCTCGAGCGCCCGGAGAATCTCGCCCATCTTCGTCTCGGCCGGGGGTCTGGTCAGCTCGTAGCCGCCGCGCGCCCCCCGCGTGCTCGTGACGAGGCCCGCGTCGCGAAGGCTCATGACGAGCTGCTCGAGATAGGCCCGCGGCAGGTCCTCCTCGGCGGCGATCTCGGCGAGACTCGCCGGACCGCGACCGTGGTGCCGGCCGAGCTGGACCATGAGTCGCACGCCGTACTCGCCCTTCGTGCTGAACGAGACCGCGCCGCTGCCGTGGAACTGGCCGCGGTGCGAGGTGACGGGCGCGGGTACGTTCGTGGCGGGCGCGGGGGCGAGCGTGTTCGGCGCGGTCCCGGGAGCGGGGTTGGCGGTGGGTACGGTCGCGGTCAGGGGTCGGTCCTCAATCCCGAGCGATCTGCTCGGGATTACTGTACGGCGGACAGCGCGAACGCGTCAACGCGGTGGCGGGGGGTAGTTGCCGCGGGCGGCTCCTCGTGGGCCGGAGCTTAGAGATCTGTCGGGCGGAACCTTGACCGTGCGTCGGAGGCCATGGCTCACTACCGTTCGATCGCCGATGTCTTTCCACCGACCGTTCCATCGAAGCCCGGCCGCCGGTTGCCGGTCGTACAGGAGTCCGCCTGAGACCTCGCGGGAGCACGACGTGCATGGGTGTGGTCCGAGATTCCGGCAGATGGCCACAGGCGGGCGTTGGTCTGCAGGTCGGAGCTCTGCCAGCGCCGCGTGGGGAGTCGCTGACCATCGCGCGCCTGGTGGTCACCTGTCCCCAACGGCGTGTCGCGCCATACCCCGGCCGGTCGTCGGATCCGGCGGAAGCCGGGCAGGTCCACGCTGTCGACAACGTCCGTCGGAATCACATCTGGCGGAGCGGGTACACCCGCGTGGCAATCGGCGGATAGTGCTCGTATGTCTCGATGAGCTCGCGCGCCGTCGTCGGGGACCTCGAGGTATGACGCCGCCGGCTCCGTGATCAGGGCATACGCTCCATGGCCGATGAGCTCGGCGGCGTGGTTCTTGAGCAACCGATGGGCCACGACGACCTCCGGGCCGACTGGAAAGGCGCCCTGGCCAATCAGCCGGCGAGCGCACCCACAGGGATCTGGAGCACGCCATCCTTGCGAGTGAGCGCATAGCCGGTCCCGGTGATGACGGCGAGCGCGACCGGTGGAGTGGCCACCTTCTCAGCGAGCTTGCGCAGAGCCGCAGCTGCGCCGTCAACGACCTCCGGTGACGACCCAAGTTTGATCTCGAAGGCCGCCCACCTGCCGTCGGCAAGTTCGATGATTGAGTCTGCCTCGAGGCCCTTCTCGTCCCGGTAGTGGAAGACCTCTGCTTCCAACGCGTGGGCATACACCCGCAGGTCACGAACGACCATCGACTCGAACAAGAAGCCCATGAAGTTGATGTCACCCAGTAGCCGCGCTGGTGTCGCCCCGAGGGCCGCGGCCGCAAGAGCTGGGTCAGCAAGATGCCGGATGCTCGCCGCGCGCAGCCTGGCTCGGCTGCGGAGGTCAGGCTTCCAGGCGGACAGGTCGTCGATGATCATCAACCGAGCGAGCGCGTCGAGATAGATCTTCACGGTCTCGATCTTGATCGTGCGATCCGCGCCCGCAGCGTCCGCCGTAATCGCCTCCATGCTCGCGGGAGTCGCGACATTCCGGGCCAAGGAGGTGAGAACACGACGGACGCCGGCAGGGTCGCGTCGGATCCCGTCGAGCCGAGTGATGTCGTCGCGGCACACATCCTCGATGTAGCCGGCCATCAGACGCTGCGCTTGGCGCGCGTTGAGGTCGATGTGGGCCGGCCATCCGCCAATGACGAGGCGTTCGGCGATGGCTGGAACGGTGAGCCCGGGCTCCGGTGCGGCCACAGGTTCGCCAGCGAGAACCAACGCGAGCGAAACCCGTCGAGTCGAGTGGCCAGTCTCCGCGAGCGTCATCGGCCGCATCCGCAAGTGGATGAAGCGGCCGGCTCCAGGGTGACGCCTCGGGTCGTCGCGAGCGGCAGCGGAGCCCGTGAGGATGAACTGCCCCTTGGCCTGCCGATCATCGACGGCATGGCGAACGTAGTTCCACAGATCTTCCTCGACCTGCCATTCGTCAAGCAAGCGCGGAGTGGGCCCCTCGAGGAGCAGCTCGGGCGAGACAGCCATTGCCTGGTGCGACGCGAGCGTGTCGATCCGCACTTCGCTCCGCGACGCCTGCCGGGCTGTCTCGGTCTTGCCGCTCGCCTTGGGGCCCTCGATTACAACCGCCCCCGCAGACTGGAGCGCCGCGTTGAGCTGCGCGTCGATGACTCTCGGGCGGTATTCCATACGAACGAGTCTCGTCGCCGAGTCCGGATCTGTCAATCAACAGGGGGTTGTTTTGCGCCGATGTCAGGGGGTTGTTTCGCGCTGCTACAGGAGGGCGATAAGGAACCACGTGTTCTACCGCAGATGCCGCATAGGCGGTGCGGGTCGCGACGGCTCGCGCGATGGGCTACCCTCTCGGCACCCACGAACGAGGAAGCGAATCGACGGCGGTGCCGGCGTGATCTGCACGAAGTGCGGGGCGACGAACCCCGCCGGACTGAAGTTCTGCGAACAGTGCGGGACGAAGCTCGCGATCGCGTGTGCGGGCTGCGGGAGCTCGCTCAGTCCGACGGCACGGTTCTGCGGCGAGTGCGGCGTTCCCGTCGTGTCGACACCCGGCGACGGAGCGGCCACACCGACTGCCGGTGCCGACGCAGCCACACCGACCCGCCCCGGCGCGACCCCGTCGTACCAGGCCCCCATCGCCGAGCGCCGGCTCGTCACGGTCCTCTTCGCGGACCTCGTCGGGTTCACGACCTTCGCCGAAGGCCGCGATGCGGAGGAGGTCCGCGAGACCCTCTCGCGCTACTTCGGGCTCGCCTCCGACGTCGTCGACCGCTACGGCGGCACGGTGGAGAAGTTCATCGGCGATGCGGTGATGGCGGTCTGGGGCACCCCGATCGCTCGCGAGGACGACGCGGAGCGCGCGGTCCGCGCGGGCCTCGACCTCGTCGACGCCGTGCGCACCCTCCACCCGTCGATCACCGCACGGGCCGGCATCCTCACCGGAGAGGCCGCCGTGACCCTCGGGGCAACGAACCAGGGGATGGTCGCCGGCGACCTCGTCAACACCGCGAGCCGGCTCCAGTCGATCGCACCGCCCGGGTCCGTCTTCGTCGGCGAGGCGACCCACCGCGCCGCGTCGCGGGCGATCGCGTTCGAGGAGGTGGGCGAGCAACTTCTCAAGGGCAAGACGTCACCGGTCCCGGCGTGGCGAGCGTTGCGGGTGGTGGCCCAGCGCGGCGGGCAGGGCCGGTCGGACCTGCCGGAACCACCGTTCGTGGGCCGCGACGACGAACTCCGCCTGCTCAAGGACGCCCTCACGACGGCGGGCCGCGATCGACGCACCCGGCTCGTCTCCATCACGGGTGCCGGCGGCATCGGCAAGAGCCGCCTCGCCTGGGAGGTCGAGAAGTACATCGACGGGCTCATGGAAACTGTCTACTGGCATCGCGGCCGCTCCCCCGCGTACGGCGACGGCATCACGTTCTGGGCTCTCGGCGAGATGGTCCGCCGCCGGGCCCGGCTGGCGGAGACGGACGACGAACCGACGACTCGGGCGCGGATCTCGGCGACACTCGACGAGCACATCCCGGACCCGGACGACCGCCGCTGGGTCGAGCCGGCCCTCCTCACCCTCCTCGGCCTGGAGCCCGCGCCGCCGGGCGGTCGCGACGTCCTGTTCGCGGCGTGGCGGATCTTCTTCGAGCGGATCGCGGCGAAGGGCACCACGGTTCTCCTCTTCGAGGACCTGCAGTGGGCGGACTCCGGCCTCCTCGACTTCATCGATCATGTGCTCGACTGGTCGAAGGGCGTCCCGATCGTCGTCATCACGCTCGCCCGACCGGAGCTCTTCGACCGCCGTCCGGACTGGGGCACGGCCCGTCGAAACGTCACCGCGGTGGCGCTCGAGCCGCTCTCGGAAGCCGCGATGCGCGAGTTGCTGGCGGGGTTCGTGCCCGGCCTCCCGCGCGCCGCAGTCGACGCGATCCTCGGCCGTGCCGACGGGATCCCGCTCTACGCGGTCGAGACCGTCCGGGCCCTCGTCGCCGACGGGCGGCTCGAGGTATCGGACGGCGCCTACCGGCCGATCGGGGACCTCCATCAGCTCGCGATCCCGGAGACGCTCCGTTCGCTCATCGCCTCGCGGCTCGACGCCCTCGATCCGACGGACCGTTCGCTCGTCCTCGATGCGTCGGTCCTCGGCCACGCCTTCACGGTCGCCGGCCTCGCGGCGGTGAACGGCTGGCAGCCGGCCGATCTCGAGGCGCGACTCCTCGCGCTCGTCCGTCGCGAGATGTTCGAGCTCGAGGCTGACCCGCGCTCGCCGGAGCGGGGCCAGTATCGCTTCGTCCAGTCGCTCATCCGCGAGGTCGCCTACTCGGCGTTGGCGCGGCGGGAGCGTCGGACGCGCCACCTCGCCGCCGCCCGCTACTTCGAGATGCTCGGTGAGGACGAGCTCGCCGGCGCGCTCGCGTCGCACTACCTCGCCGCGCACGAGGCGTCCGCCGCCGGGGCAGAGGCGGAGGCGGTCGCGATCCAGGCCCGACTCGCGCTCCGCGGAGCGGCTGAGCGAGCGGCATCGCTCGGCGCCCACGACCAGGCCGTGACCTATCTCGTCCAGGCGGTCGCCGTAACGCCCGATGCGGCCGAGCGCGCCGACCTGCGGATCCGGGCCGCGACCTCCGCCTCTGATGCGGCGGATCACGACCGCGCCGAGACCCTGGCCCGGGAGGCCGTCGAGGAATTTCGACGGGCCGAAGATCCCGCCGGCGCAGGCCGGGCCACCGCCGAGCTCGGAGCGATCCTCCTCAATGCAGGAAAGGTCGCGTCCGCCCTCGACGAGCTGCGGACGGCGCTCGATGGGCTCTCCGACGATACGCCGGAGCAGGTCCGGGCGCGATTGCTCGCGAACCTCTCGCGGTCGCTCTATCGGAACGACCGGTCGGCCGAGGCGGTCGAGATGGCCGATCGCGCGCTCGCCATTGCCGAGCGCCTCGACCTCGAGGAGGTCGTCGCGGACGCGTTCAACAACAAGGCCGCGGCGCTCTCGTATCTCGGACGGCGGCGGGAGGCGGTCGCGCTCATGGAAACCGCCATCGCCATCGCCGAGCACGGTGGGTTCGTCGCCGCGGAACTGCGCGCCCGGAGCAACCTCACGTCTGTCCTCTGGAGCACCGATCCGTATCGGGCTGGCCAGATGCAATTCGCCAACCTCGAGCTCGCGCGTCGGGTCGGCAACCTCCAGATGGCCGAATGGATCGCGAATTCGGCGATCGCCACCGCGTGGTGGGCCGGTGAGGATTGGGACGCTGCACTCGTCATCGCAGAAGAGGCGCTCGCCGTCGCACGCTCACCGATCGACGAGGCGGCGATCCTCGCCAGCCGAGCCCTCATCCTCGTCTCCCGCGGCGAACCGACGGACGCTGACGCGGAACGCCTCGACGCGGTCGCTGCCGGCAGCAGTTACACGGGGACGATCGCGGCGGCCGCGTATCTCCGCGGGGACCGAGCACTCTGGCGAGGCGAGTACCGCGTCGCCTTCGACGAGATGGTCCGAGCGGCGGACACGGAGCATGGGCTCACCGCGATCTACCTCGACGACGCGATGCGGCCCGCCCTCTGGGGAGGCGACCTCGCCGCCGCGCGCTCGACGGCCGACCGACTCGATGCCGATCCCGATGCCGGCGCGGCGCTCCAGGCCGCCGATAGGGTAGCCGCCCGGGCCGGCATCGCCGCTCTCGAAGGGCGCCGGGAGGACGCGCTCGCGGGCTACCGCGACGCCAGAGACCGATATCGCGACCTTCGGCTCGGCTTCAAGCTTGCCTGCGTGGATCTGGACATGGTCATCCTGCTCGGCCTGGACGATCCGGAGGTCCGCTCCGCCGCGGACGAGGCCCGGACGACCTTCGAGCGCGTCGGGGCGCGACCGTACCTCGACCGTCTCGACTCCGCCGTTCAGTCGGCGATCCAGACCCGATAGCGGGTGATCGTCCGGAAGCCGAGAGCGCGATAGAACGGCTCGCCCGACGGCGACGATTCGAGGACGGTCAGGCGGGCGCCGCCTGCGAGCCCGGACTGCACCGCCGCGCCGAGGACCGCCGCGCCATGACCGAGCCGCCGCATCGCCGGAGCGGTCCCGACCCAGACGATCCGCGTCATCGGGCCGTGGGTGAACGACATCGCCGCGGCGGCCGCGACGCCGCGCTCGTCGAACCCCATGAACGCGGCGTTCCCCGCCCCGTCGAACCATCTGTCGTCGTCGAGGGCCATGTCGATCCCCGCTCGATCGATCGCCCCGCCCGGGTCGGCGAGCTCCACGACGGACCTCAGTGCCGCCCGATCGATCGCGTCGGCCACCCGCCGGACCGTCGTTCCGGACGTCCCGCTCGCCGGCGTCGGCGGCCCCTCGAGGATCATGACGGGCAGATCGACCGACGGCCTGAAGCCGGCCAGCGGGAGCGCGCGCTCGAGCGCGCCGTCGACGTGGCCTCGGGTCCACGTGCGGTAGCCATCCTCGTGCCCCGTGGTCCCCCGCGCGGATCGGTCCATCCGGCCGCCCACGAGGGATCGCCGGAACGCGGCGAGATTCTCATCGACGAGATCGAGGATCTCCGCGTCCGTCAGGACCGCGATCATCGCGGGGCGAGGGCCCGCAGCGCGACCGCGGCGTGCAAAGCCGCCCCGATCGCCATGGGCGCCTCCTCGAAGACGACCCGGTTCGAGTGGTTCTGCGGGCCGGTCATCGGGTCGTCCGTGGCCGGCCGCGCACCGATGAACGCCATCGCCCCGTCGACACGCTGGAGGATGTAGGAGAAGTCCTCCGCGCCCATGATCGGCGCGTCGAGGCGAAGGATCGCGTCCGTGCCGACGAGGTCGGTCGCCGTTGCGACGATCCGCTCCACCGCGGCCGGGTCGTTCATCGTCACCGGGTAACCCGCCTCGATCTCGACGTCCGCGGCCGCCCCGTGAGCGGCTGCCGTCCCGGCGACCAGCTGGCGGATGTGGGTCGAGATGCCGGTCCGGGTCTCCTCGGAGACCGTCCGGATGGTGCCTTCGAGGAAGGCCGTCTCGGGGATGATGTTGGAGGTGGTGCCCGCCGTGACGTGGGCGATCGTGACGACCGCGGGATCGAAGACATCGATGCGTCGACCGACCATCGTCTGGAGCCCGAGGACGAGATCCGCCGCCACGGTGATCGGATCGAGGGCGAGGTGGGGCGCGGAGGCGTGCCCACCTCGGCCGCGGACGGTGATCCGGAGGGTGTCGGCGGAGGCGAGCATGGCCCCGGAACGGACGGCGATCGCCCCACTCGGGTAGCGGGTGCTCGTGTGGAGCGCGAATGCCTCGCTCGGCATCCGGCCGGCCGCCTCGAGCAGTCCCTCCTCGAGCATGAACCGCGCCCCGTGATAGCCCTCCTCGCCCGGCTGGAACATGAGGATGACGCTCCCCGCCAGGCGGTCGCGGCGCGCAAGGAGCAGGCGAGCCCCGCCGAGGAGCATCGCGACGTGGGTGTCGTGCCCGCACGCGTGCATCGCGCCATCCGTCGCGGACGCGAACGGCAGGCCGGAATCCTCGTGAAGCGGGAGCGCGTCCATGTCCGCCCGAAGAAGGACCGCCGGGCCGGTCGCGGCACCAGGCGCCGTCCCCTCGATGACGGCGACGACGGACGAGAGCACGGTTCCGAGCCGGGGCTCGAGCCCGAGGGCCCGGAGGTCGGTGGCGATCGCGGCCTGTGTCTCCGGCAGGTGGAGGCCGATCTCCGGCCGGGCGTGCAACACCCGACGGATCGCGATGAGCTCGGGGAGGATGGCCGAGGCGGCGGGGAGCAGGTCGGCGGGGGTCGTCGTCATCGTCGCAGTATCGCGCGGTCCGACCACATGTCCATCGTCATGCCGGTGCTCCCTGTGACGCCGCCCACCGGCCCACGATCCGGTCGAGCCGATCGAAGTGGACGCCTTCGAGCTCGCGGGCGGCGAGGATGAAGCGTTCGAGCATGGCGATCCGGTGGCCGCGGCCGATCGCCTCCGGATGCATCGTCAGGGTGAGGACGCCGCCGGGCTCGTGCTCCCAGGCGTAGCGGAGCTCGCCGAGCCAGATCTCCTCGACCTTGGACGGCGCGCTCATCGGCCCCACCCCGCGATCCCCGGGTTCGAAGTGCGGCCAGTCGTCGAGCGCCCAGCTGATCGGAACCTCGACGAGCCGACCCGCCTCACCGAAGACGGATCGAGCCGTGTCGTGGCGGTCGCCGCGACGAACCCACGAGAGGCGGAGGTCATCCGCCATGAGCGACGAGTCGTAGCGGAAGCCGAGCTCCTCGGCGAGCTCGAGCGTCCGTGGCGACAGCGACCAGTACGGGGCGCGGAAACCGGCCGGCGGGGCGCCCGCGGCGTTCGCGATCGCCTCGAACGAGCGGGCCATGATCGTCCGCTCTTCCGTCGGGTCCAGCGCGGCCAGGTCCTCGTGCGCCCAGCCGTGGCAGGCGAGCTCGTGGCCGCCGGCAACGATCGCGGCGACGCTCTCCGGGAACGTCGCGAGCGTGTGGCCGGGGACGAAGAAGGTCGCCCGGATCTCGTGCCGGCGGAGGAGGTCGAGGATCCGCGGCACGCCCACCCGAGGCCCGAATTCGCCGCGCGAGATGAGGACAGGCCCGTGTCCGCGGCTGACCTCGGACGAGATGGCGTCGTGGTCGAACGTGAGGGCGACCGTCAGCCGGGGCGACGGGCCGGCGGTCGCCTCCACGCCGGGCAGGGTTTCGGCGATCGATCGCGGCGGCGGCAGGGCCGGCGCTTCGATCAGCGGCGGCCGCCGAGGAGCCGGAGCATCGCGAAGAACAGGTTGATGAAGTCGAGGTAGAGGCGGAACGCCCCCATGACCGCGCCCTTCTCCATCGTCCCGGCCCACGCCGCGACATCTCCCCGCTGGATCCGCTGGACGTCCCAGGCGGTGAGCCCGGTGAAGACGATGACAGTGATGAACGAGACGATGTAGCCGAGCATATTCGACTGGAGGAACAGGTTCACCACGCTGGCGACGATGACCCCGATGAGGCCCATGAACAGGTAGGCGCCCATCGAGGTGAGGTCGCGCTTCGTCACGGCACCGTAGACGGCAGCTCCGCCGAACACCGCCGCCGCACTCAGGCCGGCGGCAAGGACGGAGGCGACGGGGTAGACGAGAAGGACGAAGCCGAACGTCACGCCGGTCATCGCCGCGTAGACGAAGAACAGCCCCAGCCCGATCGTCGCGGGGATGCTCCGGATCGCGAAGCTCAGGACCATCGCGACGATGAGCTGGGCGACGATGATCGGGAGGAACAGGCCGGACAGGTTGGCGAGCTGCGTCGTCGGCAGGGACGAGACCCACCAGCCGACCCCGGTGGTGACGAGCAGGCCGACGAACATCCAGAGGAAGGCCTGCGACAGGAACGCCGTGGAGAGGGCGGTCGTGGGCCTGACGCCGAGCCGAGATGGGGAGAAGGAGGAGCCGTACTGATTCATCGTGTCCACCTCGTGAGTCCGGACGGAGATCCGTCCCGTCTCATGGTTCGCGCCGTGCCCGTCCGCGGTTCGGGCGGGCCGGATTCGCGGTTCGCGCCTCGGCCTGTTCGGCCGCCCTGGCGAGCACCCAGACGAGGTCCGCCAGGCGATTGAGATACGGTAGCAGGTAGTCGCCGGGGACCATCCCGTCGTGGTCCAGCGCCACGGCACGACGCTCCGCGCGCCGGAGGACCGTCCGCGCAAGCTCGAGGGCCGCGCTCGGCCGCGTCTCGCCCGGGACGACGAACTCGCGCGGCATCTCGATCCCCGCCTCCGTCTCGGCGAGGAGGCGTTCGATGCCCTCCACCATCGCCGCGCTCACCCGCGTCTCGCCGTCGCGAAGCCGATCCCAGGCGTCCCGCGTGGTGGCCAGCTCGGCGCCGACGACGAACAGCTCCCGCTGAAGCCGGAGGATGAGCTCGCCGAGACCCGCAAGCCCGGCCGGGAGCGTTCCATAGCGCCCTTTGACATCGAGTTCGGCACGCGCGAGGCCGAGGGCCGCGACGGCCTCGTCGATCGTGCCGTACGCCTCCGTCCGCGGGTCGTCCTTCGGGATGCGGGGGCCGCCGTAGAGGAGGCCCGTCGTGCCGTCGTCACCGCGTCGCGTGGCGACTGCCGAGTCGAACGCGCGACGCTCCGCCGTCACGACTCCGGGCTCACGATTCCGCGCTCACCACATGAGACCCGCTTCGCGCGGGTCCCACCGCTCGGCGAGGAGCGTCACCTTGACGTCGTGCTCGACGACCGACTCGGCCTGCTCCTTGACCTGCTGGATCATCGATCCGGCGTAGGGGCAGAACGGGGTCGTGAGGATCATCTTGATCTCGGTGCTGTCCGGTCCGAGGATCACCTGTTTGATGAGGGCGAGCTCGACGACGTTCATGCCGATCTCCGGATCCACGACCGAGCGGAGCGCGTCGAGGATCGCGAGCTCCGTGGCGCGCTTCTCCGGATCGAACGGCGGGGCCGCGGGGATCGTCGGGGTCATGGGGGTCATGGGGGTCGTCTCGTCGATCGTGGTGGTCGTCTCGTCCGTCATCGCGGAAATCCTACCACCGGACTCGGGAATGACCGCCGGGTCATCCCGCGGGGCGTCAGGTGTCGACGGTCGCGGTGGCCCCGACGACGGTCGCGGTGGCCCCGACGACGATCCCCGGCACGCGAAGTTCCGATGGGAGGATGCGCGCCTCGTCGGTGGTGTAGCCCGGGCCGAGCAGCGAGCCATCCTCGGCGAAGAACGCGGCGTATCGGTCGCGATGCTCTGCCGCGTAGACGAAGGCCGTCGCGATGCCGAGCGTCCGGAGTTCTGGATGGTCCGTCAGGATGTCCGTCAGGGTGTAGCCGTTGCGGCGGAGCTCGAGGAGCTGGTGGACCGTGAGTCGCGAGCCGTAGCAGAACGGCTCGCCGTTCATGACGAGCGGGTCCACCTTCACCCACTTGATCGTCATCGGACTTCCTCCGGCACCCTCATGCGCCCTTGTAGATCGCCTGGAGGATGCGGTTCCGCTTGCGTGCGTCGCCGGCGATGCGGCGGTGCCAGCGGAAGACTTCGATCGCGGCGTCGAGCGCGGCGTCGGCGGCGGTCTGCTCGGTGGGTGTGAGGATGGCCCGGACGACCGCCCGGAATGCCTCGGCGAGGGTCGTGAGATCGTCCATCGAGACTCGGCGCCGGCGATACGGTGGAGCGATCTGCTCGGCGAACGTCCGCATCGGGGTGGGGTCGCCGGCGGCGACGCAGAGCGCGATCCGGTCGGTCCAGATCCCGGTGTCGCGGAGCAGCTGGCGGAGGCCGACCTCACCGAGGCGATCGCGAAGCGTCGGATCGGCGGACGTCGCCGCCTCGATCACCCGAACGCCCACCTCGGCAGTCGCCGCCCGGAGACGCGCGGCTCCGGCCGGAAAGCCGGCGCGTTCGTCGAGAGGCGGCAGACCGAGGTTCGGATGGCTCACGGGACGGAAGTCTAGCGCCGAGGGAGGCGGTGCGCGACGATGTGCGCCGACGGACACCGATCGATGCCACCGTGGAGACACCGATGGAACCATCCGCACCCGACCAGGCCGGCACCGCTCGCGACGAGGCGGCAGGCGCGAGACGTCCCCTCGACCCAGGGGAGGTCGTGCCGACCGCCGTCCGGCGGACCCTCGCTCGAGCGCCGTCCGAACGATACGGCCAGGTCCACGGGACGGACGAGCGATCCGACGGGCCGCCGCATGGATCGCTTCGAGGAGCGCTCATCGGTGCGATCGTCCCGGCCCTCGTCGGTGGAGCCGCGCTCGTCGTTCTCGGCTCGCCACTCGCGCTGGCCGAGCCCCTCGTCCTCGTCGCCCTCGGGCTCGGGATCGCGACCGGCCTCGGGGCGCGACGCGGAGGCGGCGGCGCAGTCGAGCGCCGGCGGCGGCGGATGCTCGCGGTCTCGGCCGCCCTCATCGCCGTCTTCGTCGCGGAGATCGTCGTGTGGCGCCTGGCGCTCGCCCAGGGGGGAGACCTCGCCTTCCCCGACTACGAGCTCCAGGCCTTCGGGCCGGTCGGGGTGCTCCAGCCGGTCGCCGCCGGCATCGCCGCCTGGGCAGCGGCCTGACGAGCGCCGGACCGGTGGCCGTCAGCGCATCTCGACCGCCGCGAGTTCCTCCTCGATCAGCCGTGGCGTGAGCTGCTCGCGGAGGAGGCGACCGAACCTCGCCGACCGATCGGGCTCCGGGACCACCTCGAGCCATCGACGGAGGAGCGCTTCCCCCTCCGTGTAGACGAACACGTAGGCGCGCCAGAGCGGGTGCTCGATGAACGCGAGCCGCTGCTCGGCCCGGTCGGGCGCCATGAGCCCGACATCGCCCAGATAGGTGAGCACGGCGTCGCGATCCGCCCCATCGACGTGGAGCATGAGCGCGGCGTTGACCGCGACCGCCCGGAGCGTCGCTCGCGCCGGAGCCATCGCCACGGTCCGGAGGGCATGCTCGCGAGCGGCGATCGGGTCTCTGGCGAGCGCGAGGCCGGCGATCCGGTACAGCTCGACGAGCAGGTCCACGAGGCGGTCCGCCGGTGCGGCGAATCGCACGCCGAGGTCCGCCAGGCCCTCGCTCATGAGGCACTCGGGGGTATCGATGAGGAGGATGCTCGCCTCCAGGCGGCCTGCCGCGGCGACCTGGTCGGCCTCCTTCCAGGCGTGCTCGAGATGGTGGCCGGGATACGTCTCGTGGGCGAGCGTGTGCGTGAGCCCGTCCACCCGGATCGGAACGTCCGTGTTCAGGTCGACGCGGGAGCGAAAGCCGCCGTCGTACCAGTCATAGCCGGTCCACGGCTGCGCGCGGACCAGGCCGACGCGGAGCGATTCACCCTCCGGCAGGCCGAAGATCGCGCGAGCCCGTTCGCGGTACTCCGCGACCAGTGCCTCCGCGACCGCCGGGAGCCGATCGACGGGGACGATGGTCGCCGCATCCCACGCTGCCAGGCGGTCGCCGATCGGCCCGGAGCCCGACGCCGAACCCGAGCCCGAGCGCGAGCCCGAGCCCGAGCCCGAGCCCGAGCCCGAGCCCGCCAGGAGCGCCTCCAGCGCTGCGGCGGCGGCGGCGAACTCCGACTCGGGCCGACGCGTCGGCCGGATGCCGAAGCACGCCGCGACGTGCGCCTCGTACGGGAGCGGGTCGCCGGCGAGCCGGCGAGCCTGCGCCTCGAGCGCGACGAGCTGGTCGACGAGCCACGATCGCCGGGCGCCGTCCTCGACCTCCCTCTCGACGCGCTCGCGGAGCGTGAGCGCGTCCTCGCGGAGGCGGGCGGGGGCACGGCGCGCCTCGATATCCACCTGCGCCTTGAGCTCGGCCGGTCCGTAGAAGGCGTCCACAAGCCCCGGCCGATGCTGGTCGAGGCGAAGTGCGAGGAGGAGGTAGTCGCGCGCGATCGGGTCGGGCGCGGGGACGTGGCGCTCACCACCGACGGCCGGCACCATGGCGCGGGGCGAGGTCACTGATCCGGCCGGGCCGGCCGTCCGCGCGCTGGCGAGTCCCCGTGCGGCAGTTCGCCCATGCCCTGGCCGACCGCCACGCCGCCCTCCTCACCGCGGAACGGCATTCCCTGCCGCTCGACCGCGTCCAGGCTCATCCGGAGGGCGGCGGTCTTCGCGGCGGCGACCTCCCGAACATATCCCGCCTCCTCGTCGAGCGTCATCGGCCGCCCGCGGACAATCGTGCGGGGCTTGCCGACCATGAGCCAGGCGAGGTGATAGCGGTCCATCGAGCCCCAGGCCTCGACGAGCAGGTCGTCGGACAGCTGGAGCCACGTCCGGAGCGCATCGAGGCTCGGGTTCGCGGCGAGCCGGTCGCCCTCCTGCACGAGCCGCCGGGTCCGGGCGATGAGCTCGGCACGGGTCATGGTCGGCCACCTGCAGGCTCGTCGCCGCCGACGATGAACGACTCGCGGTCGCGGCGGGCGCGGATCGTCCATGGTCCCGGTCTCCCCGACCCGATCGGCGAACCCGCGAATCGCGTGAGCGGGAGGATGCCGGCGACGCTGCTGCAGAGGAACGCCTCATCCGCCTCCGCGAGGTCGCGGCTCGTGAGCCACCCCTCCAGCGGGTCGAGCCCGACGCGGGTTGCCCAGCGGAGGACCCACGACCGGGTCGTCCCCGGCAGTACCGCGCACGCGAGCGCGGGTGTGGCGAGCTCATGACCCCGGACCAGCACGATGTTCGCGGTGGTCGCCTCCGACAGGAACCCGTCCATCGTGAGGAACAGCGCGTCGTCCGCTCCCGCCCGACGGGCCTCCAGTCTGGCGTGTACGTAGTCCGCCCGGCTCGTCGTCTTGAGCCCCGCGAGCGGATTCTCCGGGTCGCGTCGCACGGCACTCGCGACCAGGTGCAGCCCCCGCTCGATGTGGCCGGCGGGCGGCGGGACGACCGGCCACGCCTGGATGACGATCGTGGGCTCGACCGACTCGTCCGCCGGCAGCAGTCCACGGCCGACGATCGCACCACGGCTCACGGTGACCCGGACCGCCACGTCACCGTCCGCTCCTCCCTGGGCCTCCGCTTCCACGAGCTCGGCGATCCCGGCGCGGAGCCGGATCTCGAGATCGTCCGGGAGTCCGATCCCGAGACCATCGGCGGATCGACGGAGGCGGGCGGTGTGCTCGGCGAGCTCGGTCGCCCTGCCGGCGCGGACGCGCAGCGTCTCGAAGATGCCGTCGCCGAGCTGGAACCCGCGGTCGAATGCCGAGAGGTGCGCTCCCTCCGCCGGAAGCAGCCGGCCATCCACCCAGACGTGGCGCGGTCCGCCCGCTCCGCCGGTCACCGATCCGCCTCACGGCCGCCGATCGCCCCGAGCGGACCGCGGGCCTTGGCGACCGTCTCCTCCCACTCGGCGGCGGGATCGCTGCGCCACGTGATGCCGCCGCCCACGTTGAGGCTCAGTCGCCTCCCGTCCGCCACGAACGTGCGGATGAGGATGCTCGTCGCCATCGCCCCATCCGGCCCGATCCAGCCGAGTGCCCCGGTGTACGGCCCGCGCCTGATCGTCTCGAGGCCTTCGAGGATCTCCATCGCCCGGATCTTCGGCGCGCCGGTGATCGATCCTCCGGGAAAGGCCGCGGCGAGGAGATCGAACACGTCCCGCCCGGGCGCGAGCCGTCCGGTGACCGTCGAGACGAGATGCTGGACCGCGGCGGTCCGCTCAAGGCGGCAGAGTCGCGGGACTCGGACGCTCCCCGGTGAGCAGACACGTCCGAGGTCGTTGCGGAGGACGTCGACGATCATCGTGTTCTCGGCTCGATCCTTCGCCGACGTGAGGAGCTCGTGCGCGAGGGCCCGATCGTCGCGCCGATCGCGTCCCCTCGGGCGCGTGCCCTTGATCGGATCGGCCACGACGATGCCGGCCGGGTCGACGGCGAGGAACGGCTCCGGCGATGCCGAGACGATCGCGCGGCGGGCGCCCGATGGCGCCGCACCGAGATCGAGATACGCCGCGTACAACGCCGGATCGCCGGTCCGCACCTGCCGGTGGAGCGGCCACGGGTCGCCGGTGAACGGTGTCTCGAGCCGCCGGCTCAGGTTCGCCTGGTAGATCTCGCCGGCGGCGATCGCCGACCGGATCGCCTCCACCCGTGCTTCGAAGTCCGGACGCGTGAGCGACGACGTGAACACAGCGCCATCGAAGGCGACGCCGTCCGCAGGGAGGATCTGGGCCGGTCCGGCAAGCAGCCGTTCACGGACCCGTGCGAGTCGGGCCTCGAACGCCGATCCCCGACGATCGGCGGCGCGCCCGCCGAGCCATGCCGCGCCCGTCCGTCGGTCCCACGCCACCACCCAGTCGTGGAGGGCGAGCCGGGCGATCGGCAGCTCCTGGTCGTCGATGGCGATCGTCCGCCGGGACTCGAGGGCGAGGCCGACGTCGTACCCGAGGTAGCCGACGAGGCCGCCGACGAACGGCGGTGCCGTGCGTCCCTCGGACGCAGCGAGGCTGACGGGATCAGCGGCGAGGCGTCCGAGCATCCGGCGCGCCTCAACGAACGCCCACCAGGCCGGACCCGCACCGCTCGCCGTCGAGCCACGTCCCGTCCGTTCGTCGATCCTCCCGTCGGGATCCGTCACCTCGAGAGTCGCGACGGGGTCGGCGGTCAGGTAGCTCCAGCGCGACCGACGACCCGGCCGGCCGCTCTCGAGAAGGGCGAGCCCGGGCAGGTCGCGGAACATCTCGGCGACGTCCATGGGGGCCCGACGACCGACCGCGTCGGGGAGTCGTTCGAGGCGGGCGGGCGACGCGTCGATCGTCGTGCGTGCCCGGCTCGCGGCCTCGATCCCGATCATGCGCCGATCATAGGGTGGGGCGCCAGGCTGGGGGGAAGCCTGACGCCCCTCGGAAGGTGCGACCATCGCCGCTGGACCGACGTCTGTCGCAGGCGCTCCGTCGGTCCGATTACGCCGATGTGCCGACCGGGACGGGGCGCTCGATCGGCATCGCCACCATGCTCCCCCACTCCGTCCATGAGCCATCGTAGTTCCGGACTCGCCGATAGCCAAGTAGCTCGTGGAGCACGAACCAGGTGTGCGAGGAGCGCTCGCCGATCCGGCAGTACGCGATGACGTCCTTGTCCGGCGTCACGCCCTTCGCCTCGTAGAGTGCCCGGAGCTCCTCGGTGGGCTTGAACGTGCCGTCCTCGCGCACCGTCTGAGCCCACGGGATCGAGGCGGCACCGGGGATGTGGCCGGCCCGCTGCGCCGTCTCGGTCATGCCGGGAGGGGCGATGATCTCGCCGTTGAACTCGGCCGGGGAGCGCACGTCGACGAGGACGAGCTCGGCATCACCGAGACGGGGCAGGATGTCGTCATGGAACGCCCGCAGGGCGAAGTCCGGCTCGGGCAGCCGGTAGCCCGTCTGGGCATGGCCCGCTGCGTCCGTCGTGAGCGGAAGGCCGTGGTCGAGCCAGTACTTGCGGCCTCCGTCGAGGATCCGCGTGTCGCGGTGACCATAGAGCTTGAGCTGCCAGTAGGCCCACGCGGCGAACCAGTTGTTGTTGTCGCCGTACAGGACGACGATCGTGTCCGGCCCGATGCCGGAGTTCGACAGGAGAGCGGAGAGGTCGTCGCGTCCGGCGATGTCGCGGCGGATGCCATCGGAGAGCTGGCTCGTCCAGTTCCAGCCGATCGCGCCAGGGATGTGGCTCTGTTCGTAGGCGGTCGTGTCGACGTCGACCTCGACGAACCTGACCGCCGGGTCGTCCAGGTGTGCCTGGGCCCAGGTGGCGTCGACGAGGACGGCGGGATGGGTGGATGCGGTCATGGGGATCGATCTCCGAAGGTGGGCCGGTCGGTTGACCGAATGCCGAGGGACGCGACCCGGGTGAAACGGGGCCGCGGGCGGCCGCCCGGGTGGGCGGCGGACGATGCGGGCGGGTCCCCGGGGGCCGGGTCGCGATCAGCGCGACGTCCGGAGCCTCCCGGCCCGCCGGGGACACGAGCAGCGGCCCAGGATCGGATCGGCCACGAGGGAAGGCGATCGCCGACCGTCAGGCATCGCCCGAAACCCGATCGAGCCTGCTGAAGGCGGTCAGAGCGGCCCGGCAGGCGGCGACCTCGCGCTCGACCTGGCGAACGATCCACGGATCGACGCGGCTCGAGTCCTCGATCGTCACGGTTGGTCCGTACGGGCCCTCATCGAGCTCGATGCCCGCCGCCGTCCGGTAGTCGGAGCGCCAGTTCGACTGAAGCGCGAGGAGGGCGTCCCCGACGACGCGGCGGTCGAAGATCCAATCGAGATAGGTGCCGTCGAGCGCGGCGACGATATCGTCGAGGCGGATCGGCCGGCCACGATCGAGCCGCGCGACGAGGTGGAGGATGCGGGCGGTGGCGAACGGATCGCCCGACTCGGCGATCGTCGGCGGGTCGATATCGACCGCAGGCAGACCCGACGGTCCGGGCCGGAGCGTGATCGTGCCGGGGCGGGCGGTCAGGACCTCGGTGATGGTCTCGGGCATCTCCGACCTATCTACTCGGATTTCGGTCGGAGGATAGCACAGGCCCTCCCCAGGCCGGCCCTGCCTGCTGCGGGCGGCTGCGGAGATCCGCGAGTTGGCGCATCCTCTGCCGACCCATCCCCGCCGCGTCGACGCGGCCTGCCGAACCGGGAGATCGACCGTGGACCCGATGTGGCCCGAGCAACGCGCCGACGATCGGCACGCTGCCGACGAGCAGACGCCGCAACGCGCGACGTCGTCCGAGACCGTTCCCCCGGCCTGGCCCGGGCTCGGCTCCGCGTCGGGAGACGCGGGACTGCCCGCCGGCGGCCCATGGCGGGTGGTCGAGCCCCGCCGACCACGCGTGGGACTCGGGATCGCCGTCGTCGTCGTCCTCGCCCTCGCATTCTCGTCCGGTGCCGCGGTGGACCGCGCCGTCCTCGCGACCGCGCCCTCCGCCACGAGCACCGGCGTCTCGGGCAACGCCTCCCAACCGCCCCAGTTCAAGACGTTCTGGGAAGCGTGGAACATCATCCAGCAGCACTACGTGGACCGATCCGCGCTCGACCCGACGAAGCTCACCTACGGCGCGACGACCGGTCTGGTGGATGCACTCGGTGACACGGGACACTCGCGATTCCTTACCCCGGCGGAGGTCACGGCGTCGCATCAGTCGCTGTCCGGTTCCATCACCGGCATCGGGGCCCGGATGGCCCAGGTGGCTTCGCAGTTCGTCATCCAATCCGTCGTGCCGGGCTCACCGGCCGAGAAGGCCGGCCTTCGCTCGGGGGACACCGTTCTCGAGGTGAACGGGGCGCCGGTGGACGGACAGACGCTCGACCAGGTCGTTGCGAGCATCCGCGGCCCGGCCGGCACGACGGTCCGCCTGCAGATCGGGCGGCCGGGGCAGAATCCGTTCAGCGTTTCGATCGTCCGTGCGGCGATCACAGTGCCGGCGGTGAGCTGGGCGCTCGTCCCGGGCACGAAGGTCGCGGACATCCGGATCGAGGAGTTCAGCAAGGGCGCTGCGGACGACCTCAGGGCCGCGCTCACGGACGCCACCGCGGCCGGCGCGACCTCGGTCGTGCTCGATCTCCGCGACGATCCGGGCGGGTACGTCGACGAGGCGATCGGGGTCGCGAGTGTGTTTCTCTCGAGCGGGGTCGTGTACCAGGAGCGGGACGCCTCGGGAGCGATCCGACCCATCTCCGTCCAGCAGGGCCAGCCGGCGTCGGCACTGCCCCTCGCGGTCCTCGTCAACCTCGGGTCCGCCAGTGCCTCCGAGATCGTCGCGGGTGCCCTGCAGGACGCTGGTCGGGCCAGGCTCTACGGCGAGACGACCTTCGGGACCGGGACCGTCCTCCAGGAGTTCGACCTCTCGGACGGATCCGCGCTGCTCCTCGGGACCGTCGAATGGCTCACGCCCAAGGGCCGTCAGATCTGGCACCACGGGATCGCGCCGGACGTCACGGTCGCCCTGCCGACGACGTCGCAGCTCGTCACCCCGGACGTCCTCCGCTCGGGTGGGTCGGCCGCGTACGCCAAGGCGAACGACACCCAGCTGGCGGCTGCGGTCAAGGGGCTCACCGCGGGCAAGTAGCGGCTCGCCGCGGGGCGGCGAGCCGGCTCCCATGCCGCGGGCGACCGAGACCTGCCAGATGACCCCCAGGCGGGCACTCGTCCGGGGCGCAGAGGACGATGCCGGGCGCACAGGCAGCCGAATGAGCGTGAGTGGCGCGGAGGTCTCGTCGCGACTGCTGCCATCTGTCCTGTTCGCGCGCCTTCTGTCAGGAAACGGTTGACCAGTGCGCGTGTGAGGACCATCTGGCGGAGACGGCTGATCAATACGGCCGGGTCGCGGCGGAGACGGGCGGGGCCCGCGGCGGAGACGGGCGGGGCCCGCGGCGAACGCGGGCGGACCCGGACTACAGTAGCTCGCCGTGCGCCGAGGCCGTCGGCTCGCCCTCGCGGGGTCTCGGCTCCTCGCCCGGACCGTACCGCGGCTCGGATCCGGACGCGGATCCAGCGAGCGCGGCAGACTCGACGGCCATCTCGCCAGACACGGCGGACACGGCGGTGACCTCGTCCCCGCCCGGCGCGGTGGCCGCGCCGCCGGCCTCGAGGACCACGAGCGGCAAACGAGTCTGCCCTTCGATCGCGCCGACGCCGAACGGGACCCACTTGTGCGGGTCCTGGAGGCGGTGCGCCTCGGTGTTGCCGCGGCTGTGCGTCTCGTCGAAGCCTCGTGGCTCGATCCACGTCCGTTCGCCCTCGAGCAGGCCGAGGACGCCGGATTGGCCGGGCTCGGGTCGCTCCCGCTGGCAGTACGCACATCGCGTGCTGTCGTGCCGCTCGTAGGTCGGCGGCTCCTCGTACGTCGTGATGTAGCCCTCGTAGTTCCGAAGGACCACCCTGTGGTCCGAGTACGAGATGAGGTAGTTCGGCATGACCGGGATCTTGCCGCCCCCGCCAGGCGCGTCGATGACGAAGGTCGGGACGGCGTACCCGGAGGTGTGGCCGCGCAATCCCTCCATGATCTCGAGTCCCTTGCCGACCGGTGTCCGGAAGTGACCGCTCCCGGCGACGAGGTCGCACTGGTAGAGGTAGTACGGTCGGATCCGGTTCTCGACGAGCCGGTGGACGAGAGCGCGCTGGATGTGGACGCAGTCGTTCACGCCCGCGAGCAGGACGCTCTGGTTCCCGACCGGCAGGCCCGCCTTCGTCAGCTTGTCGACGGCCCGCGAGACCTCGGGCGTGATCTCGTTCGGGTGGTTGAAGTGGAGGTTGATCCAGAGGGGGTGGTACCGCTCGAGCATCTCGCACAGTTCGTCGTCGATCCGCTGCGGGAGGAAGACCGGCACGCGAGAACCGATCCGGATGATCTCGATGTGCGGGATCTCGCGGAGACCACGGAGGATCGTTTCGAAGAGCTTCGGAGCGAGCGTGAGCCCATCTCCGCCGGAGATGAGCACGTCGCGGACCTGCGGCGTCCGCCGCAGGTAGTCGAGCTGCGCCTCGTGATCCTTGCGGTTGAAGTTCTGGGTGGGGTCGCCGACGATCCTGCTCCGGGTGCAGTACCGGCAATAGCTCGCGCACTGCGTCGTCACGAGCATGAGGACGCGGTCCGGGTAGCGATGGACCAGTCCCGGCACGGGGGAGTGGCGGTCTTCGGCGAGGCTGTCCTCCATCATCGCCGTGAACGCCTGCTGTTCGCGCCCGAGCGGGATCACCTGGCGGCGGATGGGATCGTTCGGATCGTGCGGATCGATGAGGCTGATGAAATAGGGGGTGATGTCCACCCGGAACTTGTCGGGTGCGGAGAGGCCAGCCCGCTCCTCATCCGTGAGATCGAGGATCTCCTCGATCTCGTGCAGCTCATTGACCCGGTGGCTCAGCTGCCAGCGCCAGTCGTTCCACTTCTCGGCCGGCACGTCCAGCCACTTCGGAGCCCGGCGACTCACCGCCGGTCGACCGTCCGGACCGAGCGCCCTCGCCGGATCGCGGCGATTGACGAATGGCTGGTCGACCGTCGCGGCATCGACTGCCGACCGACCGACCGGAGTCTGGACGACGACCGCCTCGATCCCCTGCGCGTCCACGTCGCCCACCTCCAGCCTTCCACCTCGTCGCCGCCACGAGCCGGCGACGCATAAAGTCTATGCAGACTGTATAGGGGGAGACTATAGAGCGGCGGGTTCGGCGAGGTCCAGTGCCGGGCGCGTCGGGTCGCGCCGCGCCGGATCGCGCCTCGCCTGCGCTACTCGCCGATCACGGACCAGAGGAAGCCCATCATGATGAAGAACCCGGTGAACAGGGCGATGAGCGCGAACCCGCCGTACGGAGAGTTGGCACCCTGGTGCGGGACGAGCTGCAGCCCGATCCCGAACACGAGCGCCCACCCGATGAACAGGAGAGTGAAGAGGAAGCGGGCGTTCGGGCTCGTGATCGCGCGGACCCAGCCGGAGGGCCGTCCCTCCGCCGACATGGACGAGCGCAGCACGATCAGGAGCATGACCCCCGCGACGCCGACCGAGGCGAAGAACGGGATCGGTTGATTGATCGGGAGCAGGAACAGGTCCACCGAAGATCCTCGACCGATCGGGGAGGTGCTCGACGGGTCGCATCCTAGCAGACGCGACGCGGACCGCGACCGCCAGCCGTGTATAGCATGGGCGGTCGATGGAGTCCTCATCCGAACGGCGTAGCCGGCCACGCGCGCACCGGGCTGCCTTCTACCTTCGTGCGCCGGCCCGCAGGATGTCCCTGAGGAACCGTCGCGCGAAGGCATCGGCATGACGCGCTTCGAGCGCCTCGGGCGGGCCGTCCATCGCCATCGGCGCGCCGTCATCGTCGCCTGGGGCCTGGTCATCGCGGCAGCCCTCCCGTTCGCCCCGCAGGTCGGTGGCGCGCTTCGGGCCGGCGGCTTCACCCTCGACACGCTCGAGGCGTCGCGAGCGAGAGCGATCCTCGGCGAAACGCTCCATGTCCCGCCGTCGGCGCTCGTCGTCGTCTTCCATTCGGCCGATCTCACGGCCGGTACGCCTGCCTTCGAGCGCTCCGTCGCGTCGGCGATGGCCCGAGTCCCGGCCGCGGCCCACGTCACGAGCGTCCTCTCTCACCTGACCGCGCCGCGCCAGGTGAGCCGGGACGGTCACACGGCGTACGACGTGGTCCTCCTCGATCTCTCGCCGGACGCCTCGCCCCTTGCGCTCGGCACGGTCGGCCCGGCTCTGGGACCCGCTCCGGGCCTGTCCGTCTCACTCGCCGGAGGTCCCGCGTTCTACGGCGACGTCCAGACGGTCTCCGAATCCGACCTTCGACGGAGCGAGCTCATCTCGCTGCCCCTCGCCGGACTCACCCTCATCCTCGTCTTCGGCAGCCTCGTCGCGGCCGCCGTCCCGCTCGCCGTCGGCGGCGCGGCGGTGATCGTGGCCCTGGCGATCATCTTCGCGCTCGCGAGCGCGATTCCGATGAGCATCTTCGTCCTCAATCTGGCGACCCTCCTCGGCCTCGGCCTGGGTGTGGACTACTCGCTCCTCCTGACGAGCCGCTTCCGCGAGGAGCTCGCGGCGCGCACCGGATGGAGGCGGATGGCGCCGGGGCCGGAGCGAGAGACCGCCCGCGACGCCGCGATCGAGGAGGCGATCCGGGTCACCGTCGCCACGGGCGGACGGGCCGTCTTCTTCTCGGGCCTCACCGTCCTCCTCGGCCTCATCGGGCTCGTCCTGTTCCAGTTCATGATCCTGCGGTCCGTCGGCATCGCCGGTGCCGTCGTGGTGGGCGTCGCCGTCCTCGCCGCCCTCACGCTCCTGCCGGCGATCCTCGGCACCCTCGGCCCGCGCATCGATGCCCTGGCGGTGCGCCGCGTCACGGTCGCCGCCGACGGCGAGGGACCATGGGCGCGGCTCGCTCGCCGGGTCATGCGCCACCCGGTCGCCGTCCTCGTCCCGACCCTCGCCGCCCTCCTCGTCCTCGCCGCCCCATTCAGCCAGGTGCGCTTCAACGCACCAGACGCGACGATCCTGCCGCCGTCCGTGCCGTCACGCGCGTCGTACGACCTCCTCGCGAGCCAGTTCGGCGAGGGCGAGTTCGCCCCGCTCATGCTCGCGATCCGGACGACCGGCCCGGCGACGTCGGCGGGGAACATCGCCGCGCTCTACGACTACTCGCGCCGGCTGGCCGCCGATCCGCGGGTGAGCCGGGTCGTCGGTCTCGTCAACGTCGAC
Organism: Chloroflexota bacterium; assembly: GCA_015478725.1. Taxonomy (NCBI): domain Bacteria; kingdom Bacillati; phylum Chloroflexota; species Chloroflexota bacterium. Next base: position 45,436 of record JADMIG010000002.1, read on the forward strand.
CCGCGGCTCACGCTCGCCCAGTACGAGCTCCTCTATACCGCGCCGACCGGCCCGCCCGACCGCTTCGTCCAGGCGACGCTGGCCGCGACGACCGCGGGCGATTTCACCGCCTTCACCGTCTACACGCCGTACGGCCCGAACGCGGACGCCGCGAGAGCGCTCGTCCGCGACCTCCGCGCACCGAGCGGCCCGCTCGCCGCTCCACCCGGAGCGACGGTCCTCGTGGGTGGCGGAGCGGCGGACGTCCAGGACGTCGTCTCGGAGGTCGCCGCCGAGTTCCCGCGGACCGGCATCTTCATCCTCGTGACGACCTACCTGGTCCTGTTCGTCCTCCTCCGGTCGGTGATCCTCCCGCTCAAGGCACTCGTCATGAACGCCCTGTCCATCGGCGCGAGCTTCGGGGCCCTCGTCTGGATCTTCCAGGAGGGGAACCTCTCGGCGATCCTCGGCTTCCAGCCGCTCGGCTTCGTCGAGACGACCCAGCCGGTGATCCTCTTCTGCGTCCTGTTCGGCCTGTCGATGGACTACGAGGTCTTCCTCCTGACGCGGATGAAGGAGACCTGGGACCGCACGGGCGACAACACGGAGGCGGTCGCCCGGGGCCTCGAACGGAGCGGCCGGATCGTCACCTCCGCCGCGGCGGTCGTCGTCGTGGTCGCGGGATCGTTCGCCTTCGCCGACATCGTCCTCATCAAGGCCCTCGGCGTCGGCATGGCGATCGCGGTGGCCCTCGACGCGACCGTCGTCCGGGCACTCCTCGTGCCGGCCACGATGCGACTCCTCGGGCACTGGAACTGGTGGATCCCGCGCCGCCTCGAACGGTGGCTCGCCCGACGCCTCGCCTTCGGCGAGGCGGACGCCGGGATCACGCCGCGATGAACCGGAATCACGCCGCTGGCAACCGCCAACCGTGCACCCGGGCGAGGCGGGTTCAGGCCGGCCGGGTTCGGGCGCTCGTGGTCGCAGCCGCGATCGCCCTCATCGTCGGCGCCTGTGCCGGGATGGCCGGCGGTGGTCCGATACTCGCCAACGCACCCGTCGTGCGACCGTCACCGGCTCCCGCGGCGACCCGCTTGCCGGTTCCGCCCGATCCCATCCCGATCGTCTTCCCGCGGGACGACGGCCCCCACGACCGGCTCACGGAATGGTGGTACTACACCGGTCATCTCCGCGATCGCACGACCGGCGCGCGATATGGCTTCGAGTTCGTCGTCTTCCGGGCCGAGCGCGGCGACTTCCCGGTCTCATGGGCCTCGCATCTCGCGATCACCGACGAACGCGGTGGCCGCTTCCTGTATGCCCAGCGGAGCGAGATCGGACCGCAGGTGGACGGGTCGCCGCGCGATCCGAACGGCACGCCGACCGGCTTCCGGCTCGCGATCGATGGCGCGAGTCCCGGGGCGCCGGTGACCGCGTTCCCGGGGTCGTGGACGATGGCCGGTGCGAACGGCTCGGACATCCTCGCCGCGACGATGTCGCCGACGGAGGCGGCCGCCGCCGGGAGCCCGGCCGGTGTCGGCCTCCGTCTCGCGCTCTCGGCGCGCAAGCCGCCGGCGCTCCATGGCATGAACGGCTTCATCGCATTCGGTCCGGCCGGCGGGTCGTACTACTACTCGCGAACGCGGCTGGCGGCGACGGGATCGCTCGTCGTGGACGGCCGCACGCTCGCCGTGGACGGCACGGCGTGGTTCGACCACCAGTGGGGCGACTTCATCGCCGTGGGCGGCGGCGGGTGGGACTGGTTCGCGATGAACCTCGGCGACGGCACGGACCTCACCCTGTCGCTCGTCCGCGACGCGTCAGGCGGCCATCCGCTCATGTACGGCACGTCCGTGGCGCCGGATGGGACCACCACCCACCTCGCCGCGACCGACTTCTCGGTGACCGTCACGGACCGTTGGACGAGTCCTCTCACCGGGACCACGTACCCGGCCGGCTGGCGGATCTCTGTGCCTCGGCTCGCGCTTGCGATCGACCTCCGACCCACGGTTGCCGGCCAGGAGCTCGACACGCGGGCGACGACGGGCGTCGTCTACTGGGAGGGCTCGCAGGTCGTCACCGCCGTCCGCGCCGGGCGGTCGATCGGCGGCGAGGGGTACGTCGAGCTGACGGGCTACGGTCCCTGACGCCCACGCCGGCGTCCGGCGTCCGGCGTCGGCATCGTCGGGGCGTCGGCATCGTCGGGGCGAGGCATACTCGCTGACGTGCGACTGGAGCTGACCCATCGGGGCGACTACGCGATCCGGGCGATGATCGCCCTCGCCCGCGTCCCGGACGGCGAGCGCCGATCCGTCCGCCGGATCGCCGAGGAGATGGACATCCCCGTCGCCTTCCTCCCGCAGGTCATGCGCGATCTCGTCGCCGCGGACCTCGTCGCGGGTGCGACCGGGCGGAGTGGCGGCTACCGGCTCGCACGGTCGTCATCGACCATCTCGATCCTCTCGATCGTCGAGTCGATCGAGGGCGATGCGCGGAGGACGACGTGCGTCCTCCGCGGCGGCCCATGCGGCCAGGACGGTCACTGCGACGTTCACGAGGTCTTCTTCGCGGCCCAGGCCGCCCTCCTTGAACGCCTGGGCGTGGCCATGCTCGCCGACGTCGTCACCGGCCGATCGATAGCGCCCGGATAGCACGGTCCGATCCGGGCCGAATGGCCCGTCCCACGTCCGCAGTACGACGTCAAACTCGTACTCCGATGGTACGAGTTAGGAGAGGAGGCACGCAACGATGAACGGACCGGCACGGCCGCGACACGCAGGACGCCGGATCGGCGGGGGCATCGCCCTGTTCGCCGCGATCGCTCTCGCCGGCTGTTCGACGGCCGGGGCGACACCCACATGGACCTTCCCCCCAGCCTCGGCTGGCGCCGCCGCCGCGGCCGCCTCGGCCGCTCCTGCCGGGACGCCATCGCCAGGCGCGAGCGGGGCGAGCTCGGTGAGCCCGAGCCCGGCGACCGGCACCGGCGGCGGAGGCGCGTCGGTTGCCGCCGCGCCCGTGGCCGACCCGAACGCCCCTGCCTACGTCCTCCGTGACGCGACCGCGCCGGCCCTCATGACCGGGACCGTCCACGATATCGACATGCCCATCATCGAGAAGGACATCACGGTTGCGAAGGGCTTCGTGGTCCACGCGTGGACGTTCGGCGGGACGGTCCCCGGGCCCACGATCCGCGTCCACCTCGGCGATACCGTCCGCATCCACCTGACGAACGAGGGGAAGATGAACCACTCGATCGACTTCCACGCGAGCCAGACCGCGTGGAACCGCCAGATGGTCGATATCGCCCCTGGAGCCACCTTCACCTACACCTTCACCGCTGACTACGCCGGCGTGTGGATGTATCACTGCGGCACCGCGCCGGCCCTCCTCCACATCGCGAACGGGATGTTCGGGATGGTCATCGTCGAGCCGAAGGGCGGCCTCAAGCCGGTCGACAAGGAGATCGCGCTCGTCCAGAGCGAGTGGTACCTCGGCGCCCAGGGCCAGCCCGCCGACTACGCGAAGGCGAACGCCGCCGCGGCGGCACCGGACTTCGTCGTGTTCAACGGCGTCGCGTTCCAATACAAGGACAACCCGATCGACGTCCCGGTGAAGGGTCGGGTGCGGGTCTTCCTCCTCGACGCGGGACCGAACCTCGACAGCTCGTTCCACGTCGTCGGGACGATCTTCGACTCGGTCGTCAAGGAGGGGGTCGCTCTCCTCAGGGGCAACGCCGGGGGCTGGGGCAGTCAGGCCGTCGACCTGTCGCCGGCCCAGGGCGCGATCATGGAGTTCAGTCCCCAGGAACCTGGCCTGTACGTGATGGTTACCCACGCCTTCAACCTCGTCGGCCGGGGAGCGATGGGGATCATCCAGGCGGGCGACGGGAAGCCACTGCCCTGATGCGCGTACGGCTCGCTCGGGTCGGGGCGAGGAGCGGATCGCGTCAACCGATGGTCGACCGGTCGTCGGACCGCTGGATCACGGTCGGTGGCCTCGTGACGAGCCTCGCCTTCCTCGCCGTCGGCGTGGCCTCGGTCCTCGTCCCATCCGGGGCGAGGCACGGCGACTGGCTGCCGCTCCATCTCGTCCTTGCGGGCGGGGCGACCACGGCGATCGCCGCCGTCGCCCCGTTCTTCTCGGCAGCCTCCGCGGCGGCCCCGCCGGCGGATCCACGGCTCCGGCTCGCGACCGTCGTCCTCGTCGCCGTCGGTGCCGGCACCGTGACCGGCGGGTTCGCCGCCGGCGCCGGACCGCTCGCCACCGTCGGCGGCATCCTGTTCATCGCGGGCTGCATGGCCCTCCTTGCGGCGACCCTCATGCCGCACCGCCGGTCGCTCACCGGACACCGGCGGTACGTCGTCGTCACGTACGGCGCGGCCGTCCTCGACGTCATCGTCGGAGCGAGTCTCGCCACGGCGTACGTGGCCGGCTGGTCTCCGATCGTCGAGGCCTGGGCGTCGATCAAGCCCGCTCACGCCACGCTCAACCTGTTCGGCTTCGTGAGCCTCGTCATCGCCGGAACGCTCCTTCACTTCTATCCGACCGTCGTCGGGGCGCGGATCGCGGCCGGACGCGCGGCCCGGTCCGCCATCCTCGGTCTCGCGGCCGGACCGCCCCTCATCGCGACGGGATTCGCGATCGGCTCCACGCTGCTCGGCGTCGCGGGCGCCGGAACCGAGCTCATCGGCGCCGTCGCACTGGTGGCGAATGCGCGGGCGCTCTGGCTGACCCGAGCCCGATGGACGACGGATCCCGGTTGGCATCGGGTCGCGATCGGCTGCCTCACCGCCGCGCAGGGCTGGTTCATCGTCGGCGTCGCCATCCTGGCGGCGCGGATCACCGCGCTCGGCGCCGTCCCGGCGGCATGGTCGATCGACCCGCTCGTCGGACCGATCGTCGTCGGCTGGGTCGTCCAGGTCATCCTCGGGTCGGCGACACACCTCGTGCCGGCGATCGGCCCCGGAGACCCGGCGACCCACGGCCGGCAGCGGGCGACCCTCGGGCTGCTGTCGAGGACCCGTCTGGCCTCGTTGCAGGTCGGGACGCTGCTCCTGACTGTCGGGGGACTCGGGGACGTGCCCGGGCTGGCGATCGTGGGCGAAGCGACCGTCGCCGCCGTGATGGCGACCACGGTCGTCCTCATCGGCGTCTCGGTCATCGTCGGGATGCGGGCGAACGCCGATGCGCACGCCCTGAGCCGCGAACGCGCCTGATCAGCGGCGCGTCATGAATCCTCCGCTCCCCGGCGGACCTCCCGTGCGGCGAGCGCGAGGACGGCCACGACGGTGACCGCATAGGCCACGCAATAGACGCAGATCGCGTGGATGACGAACAGCTCGAGATACGTGAGGGCCGCGACGACGAAGCAGCCGAGCAGGGCGAGTCCGTACGTCGCGAGGAGCGCACGGCGATCGCCCGTCCGCCACCACCACGCGCCGAGTGCGAGCAGGGCGACGGAGAATGCGACCCCGAACACCGCGACCGGGATACCGGCCACCGCACTGTACGACGACGAGGCGACCGTCTCGCAGCCGCGGAGCGGGCCGCAGACGGGCGGCTCGCCGGCGAGCTTCGTCGCTGCGAGGTAGAGCGCCACCACGAGGCCGATCGCGGCGGAGACGGTCATCGCCGCCCCCGAGCGTCGTTCCCTCACGCAGCGGAGGATACGCTCGGACTCGGACGAGCAGTCGGCGGCGACGGGCTTGCGGCCGTGGACCCGGCCGCCGCTGCCGCCGCGCGGATCGCCGACGCGAGACTGTCGTACGAGGGAACGCCGACGATCATCCGACCGTTGACGAAGAGCGTCGGCGTCGAGGTCACGCCCTTCGCCGCGCCGGCGGCGGTCTCGGCCGCGACCGCGGCGGCGACGGTCCCGTCGGAGGTGCATGCCTGGAAGGCGGACGTGTCGAGCCCCACGGCCTGCGCCATCGCGAGCAACCGCGACGCCGTGAACGACCCGACATTCTCGCCCAGCTGGTTCCAGAACAGGTAGTCGTGGTACTCCCAGAAGCGCCCCTGCCGGGCCGCACAGCGGGCGGCCACCGCAGCGTCGTTCGATTCGTCCGGTGTATGGCCGGCGCCGAGGAAGGACAGGTCGTGGGCCACGAGGCGGACCGTTCCCGGCACGACGAAGTCGGTGATGAGCCGTGGCTCGATCTCCTGCGCGAAGCGTCCGCAGTAGGGACACTGGAAATCCGTCCAGACATCGATCGTCACCGGAGCGCCGGCGCGGCCGAGGGACCGGTCGTTCGCGAGCCCGGCCGGGATCGCGCTCGGCGGGCGGACGAGCGCCGCGGCGGACGGCACGGCGGCCCCCGAGCCGTTCCCGGACAGGGCGATCACCATGACGATGCCGACGAGCCCGATCGCCGCCGCGCCGATGGTCACGAGAGCGGTCGGCGACCGCCAGGCCGACCGACGCCCCCGGGTCCGGGCACGATCGCGCTCGGCACGGCGCTCGGTGAGCCGTCGCTCGCGACGATCGCGACGGGACGGGGTCTCTCCGGTTCGCTGGTCCAAACGTCGTCCTCCTCGGGCGATTGTCGCGCACATCCCACCACGGTGTCGGACAACGACGTCCCGCGTCTCGACGATGCCTGAGTAGCGTGGCCGGCGCGAAGGGACGACCGGCCTGTCGCCGCGGGCCGTTCGGCCCGATGTCGCTTGACGACGCGACATGAGACTGAGTATCATCCGGCGATGAACGATCCGATCCTCAGGACGCTCGACGCCGCCGGACACCGGTTGACCGAGCCCAGGCGAGCCGTCGCGGAGCTGCTCGACGGACGGCCGGGGCACTTCAGCGCAGCCGACCTCGTCGCGGACGCCCGTCTCCGGCGACCCGGCATCGGCCGCGCGACCGTCTTCCGAGCGCTCGAGCTGTTCCTTGCGCTCGGAGTCGTCGAGCGGATCGACCTGCCGAGCGGCGAGCACGCCTATGTCGTCTGCGAGCCGGCCCACCACCACCATGTGGTCTGCACCGGCTGCGGACGAAGCACGGAGATCGATGATCGAGGCATCCGGGCGCTGACGAAGAAGGTCGCGAAACGGACCGGCTACGAGATCGGCCGCCACCGGGTGGAACTCTTCGGCCTCTGCCCGGATTGTCGCGCCGCCGGGTGAGCCGTCACGGCCCGGACGGGGCGTTCGGCGGCATCGCGCTCCTCGCGGGCCTCGCCGTGGCCGCCTCGCTCATGGCCTGCGGCGGCGGGTCCGCGACGAGCCCGGCAAGCGGCCCGAGCGGGGCTGTGACCCCCGTCGCGGTCCTCGGGACGGAGAACTTCTACGCCGATCTTCTCGGCCAGATCGGCGGCGACCGGGTCCGAGCCACCAGCCTGCTCAACGATCCCAACGCGGACCCGCATGCCTATGAGTCGAGCCCGCAGGCCGCCGCGGTCGTCGCCGATGCGAAGCTCATCATCGTCAACGGCCTCGGCTATGACGATTTCATGCAGAAGCTGCTCGCCGCGTCTCCCAGGGCGGACCGGATCGTGATCGACGTGCAGCAGCTGCTTGGTCTGTCGAACGGCGTCAACGCCCACATCTGGTACGACCCGGGCACGATGCCGAAGGTCGCGGCGGCGGCGGGGGCCGCCCTGGCGAGGCTCGATCCGGCAAACGCCGCGAATTTCGCGGCCCGCGAGCAAGCCTATCTCGCCGCGATGACGCCGATCGGGGCGAAGATCGCCGAGCTGAAGGCGACATACAAAGGTGCGCCCGTCGCGTTCACGGAGCCGATCGCGGGATACCTGGCGCAGGCGATCGGGCTTCAGGTGCTGACGCCCGCCGGGTTCCAGCAGGCGATCGAGAACGGAACGGATCCGGCGCCCGCCGACGTCGCCGCCGAGCGCGACCTGTTGACGGGGCGACAGGTGCGCGTCCTCATCTTCAGCAGCCAGGTCGTCACGCCACTCACGCAACAGATCCACGACCTCGCGGTCGCCAACGGCATCCCGGTGGTCGGCATGGCCGAGACGCTGCCGTCGCAATACCGCACCTACCAGGACTGGCAGCTCGGTCAGATGGGACAACTCGAACAGGCCCTCGCGAAGGGCACCTGAACCATGGCCGCATCTGCCATCAGCTTCGATCACGCCACCCTCGCCTACCACGGGCGGGAGGTGTGGCGGGACCTGTCGCTGGCCTTCGAGGAAGGGGCCTTCGTGGCGGTCCTCGGTCCGAACGGATCGGGGAAGACCTCGCTGCTGCGGGTGGTGCTCGGCCTGGCCGGACTGAGCGCTGGGTCCGTCGAGGTCCTCGGGCAACCGCCACGGCGCGGCAATCCGGGCATCGGGTATGTCCCCCAGGGTCAGGTCTTCGATCGCGACCTGCCCCTCCGGGGAAGCGACCTCGTCCGGCTGGGGATCGACGGTCACCGCTGGGGGATCGGTCGGCCGGATCGAGCCATCGTCCGTCGGGTTGCCGACGCGATCGCGTCGGTCGAGGCGGGCGCATACGCCGACGCCCCGATCGGTCGCCTCTCCGGCGGCGAGCAGCAGCGCCTGCGGATCGCCCAGGCCCTGGTGGGAGACCCGCAGCTGCTCCTCTGCGACGAGCCGCTGGCGCATCTCGACCTGCGCCACCAGCGCGAGATCACCGAGCTCATCGGCGGCTGGCACGCACGATCCGGACGGTCGGTCGTCTTCGTGACTCACGACGTCAACCCGGTGCTCGGGTTCGTCGACCAGGTGCTGTTCGTCGTCAACGGGCGGTGGGCAGCGGGCACACCGGATGAGATCCTGACCTCGGAGCGCCTGACGGATCTGTACGGCTCGCACGTCGACGTGCTCCGGGTGCACGGACGGATCCTCGTCGTCGGCGAGGCCTTCGCCTCGGGGTTCGAGCTCGAGGAGCCCCACCACTTGCCGCGCGTCGACCACGACGGCGATCCATCCGGGGGCGCCCGATGATCGACCAGCTCGTCCACCTGCTCGGCTACGACTTCGTCCAGCATGCGATCGAAGCGGGCGTGGTGATCGCGATCGTGTCCGGCGTCGTGAGCCGCTTCGTGGTGGCGCGCAACATGGCGTTCGCGGTCCACGCCCTTGCCGAACTCGGCTTCACCGGATCGGCTGGAGCGATCCTCATCGGGGTCTCGCCCGTCGTCGGCCTGCTCACCGGCACCGTGGTCACGGCGCTCTTCATCGGCGCGCTCGGGGTCCGCGTCCGCGAGCGCGATGCCGTCGTCGGTGTCGTCATGGCGTTCGGCCTGGGCCTCGGTGTCCTCTTCCTGTCGCTCTACTCCGGCTTCGCGGGGCAGGCGTTCGCCATCCTCTTCGGCACGATCACCGGCGTCAGCGGCGGCGATGTCGTCCTCCTGCTGGCGATCGGCGCGGTCACCCTGCTCGCCCTCGCATTGCTCTACCGCCCGCTGACGTTCGCGACCGTCGATCCGGAGGTCGCCCAGGCACGCGGCGTGCCGGTCGGCCTGATCGCGATCGTCTTCCTCCTCATCATGGCCGCCGCGGTCGCCGAGGCGGTGCAGGTCGTTGGCGTGCTGCTCATCCTGACCCTCCTCATCACGCCCGGCGCCACCGCCGAGCGTCTGACCGCCGTCCCGGGCCGGGCGACCATCGCCAGCGTGGGGATCGCCCTGTTCTCCGTGCTCGGCGGGATCGTGCTCGCCCTGCTGACGAACGTCCCGGTGAGCGTCTTCGTGACCTCACTGAGCTTCGCCTGCTACCTGCTCGGGCGGTTCCTCGTCGGTCCTGCGCTCATGGGCCGTGAGCGATCGTCGGGCCGATCCGGACAGACGGCCCGGGCGGTGTGACGGCCCGCGAAACCTTTTTCCCGGTTGGTGTCTCGGACGAGACAGGACCCATCTCCGAGGTATCGCCATGCCGGACTGCGAGCGTCGCCGCTCATCCACCATCGTCGAGGCTCGCTTGAGCGTCGCTCGATGCGCCTGAGCGGGCGCGCCTTCGTCGTGCTCGGAGCCGCCGTCGGGCTGCTCATCGTGTTCGCGACCGACCAGATCCTGCCGGCGACGTCCGTCCACCAGGCGCAGGTTCGTCTCTGGCTCGCCGGCCGGGCGACGGGCATCACCGCCTACCTTCTGCTCACTGCGGACGTCGCCCTCGGGCTGGTCCTCAGTCACCCCGTGAACCGCTCGACATGGAAGCAATCGAAACGGCTCTTCCCGTGGCACGAGAACCTCTTCATCTTCATCGTCGCGTTCGTCCTCGCCCACGTCGTGAGCCTCCTGGCCGATCCGTACGCCGGTGTCAGTGTGCCGGGAGCGTTCCTGCCCGGCCTGTCGAGCTACCGGAGCGCTCCCGTCGCCCTCGGGACGCTCGCCCTCTACGCACTGCTCGTGACGGGCCTCACGGCTCGCTACACCTCGCTCCTGCCGCCGGGCATGTGGCTCCGCCTCCATCGACTGAGCGCGGTGGTGTTCGGGCTCGCCTGGATGCATGGGCTGCTCGCCGGCACGGACAGCGAGCCGCTCCGGGCGATGTACGTGACGACGGGCGGGCTCGTCGTCTGCCTCACCGCCTACCGCTACTGGATCGCCCGAGTCGCCCGGCGCGTCGCTCGCGCGGCGGCCGATCCTCGTGAAGCACTCACCACGGAGGTACCACCCAGATGACCGCTCGTCCGCTCCCCATCTCGATGCCCCGACCCACGGATGCGATCCGCACCGGCCTGCGCCGGGCGGCCGTGACGTCCGGTGTCGTCCTCGTCGTCATCGTCGGCGGTCTGACGATCGGCGCGGCCGCTGCCTGGACGGCGTCCGCCGCGCCGCTCGCAGCCCCCCCGCTGAGCGCCACGGCATTGTCGGCACAACTCGCCGGCGAGCAGGCTCGCTCGGCGGCGCTCGAGCAGCAGGTCGCGGCGCTCCAGGCCCAGGCGAACAGTCTGGGCCAGGTGCTCGCCACGGCGAACACGCGGATCGTCCGGGATTCGGCGACCGCCGATACGCTCCGGGCGCAGCTCAGCGCGGCGCAGGCACGCCTCGCCACGGTGAATGCAGCCCTCGCAGCGGCCGCCGCGAACGCCGCGGCCGCCGCGAACGCCCCACCCGCACCGCTGACCACCGCGCCGCCGGCCGGCGGACGAGCCCCCGGGGGCGACGACTGATGGCGGAAGTGCGCCGGCCCCTCCATCTCGGTGTCATCATCGGCGTCTCGGCGAGCGTCTACGCGGCCGGTTTGGCCGGTGTCACCGCCCTGCAGTCCGGGGCCGACGCGGCGAATCGAGCGACCCTCGGGTCCACCGCCGACACCGCGGGCGCACTTGCGGCAGCTCATGCCGACCTCGAACGACGGCTCTCGGCGGCGGTCTCCACGTACGACGCCGCCGCCGCCTCATATGACCGGATCGCCGGGAGACTCGGCTCGCTCGACGGGAAGCTCCGCGCGCTCGTCGGCGTGACGAAGCGCATCCAGGGGTCGGCGATCGCGATGCCGCAGCTGGTGGCGCTGCCGGCCGTCGCCGCGGCGAATCCGGTGAGCCGGTCGGCCGCCCAGGTCACGACGGGCGCGTCAGCCGCTCCCTGACCCGCGCGCGGCAAGTGCCGCGTCGAGCTCGGCGCTCGTCGGCATCCCGTCGCGAGCACCCGCCACCCGGGTCGAGAGGCTCGCGGCGACGACTGCCCTGCCGACCGCGTCGCCGAACGGGTGGCCGCGGGCGAGCATCGCGGCGAGCGCCCCGCAGAACGCGTCTCCGGCGCCGGTCGTGTCGATCGCCCGAACCGGGTGGACCGGGATCCGGATGGTCTCTCCGCCGGCAGACGGCACGGCCATCGCCCCGTCCGCGCCGAGGGTCACGACGACTGCCTCGCGGATCCGGCCCTCCGACGCGACCCGACGCGCGTCGGCGGCCACGTCCACGCCGGCCGTCCGCCCGCCGAGGGCCGTCCGCCCGCCGAGGGCCACCACGGTCGCCGCCAGCTCGATCGCGTTCGGGACGAGGATGTCGACGAAGTCGAGGTCGGCAGCCTCGAGATCGGACGCCGGAGCGGGATTGAGGATCGTCCGCGCTCCGGCCGTCCGTCCGGCGCGGAGCGCCTCGCGTACCGCAGCGGCCGGTACTTCCCGGCTCACGAGGACGACATCGCCGGCGAGCGGACCGAGCCGCCGGACCGCGTCGACGACCATCGCCGGCGAGAGCCGATCGTTCGCTCCCGGGGCGACGCTGATGAGGTTCTGGCCCGTCGCGTCGACGAGGATGAGCGCGACGCCGGTCGGTGCGTCCGGGATCGTGGCGAGTCGCGAGACGTCGACGTTCGCCGCGGCGAGGGCGGCGCGCGCCTCGGATCCGAACGCATCGTCCCCGAGCGCACCGACGAAGAGTGTCGGCGCTCCGAGCCGGGCGGAGGCGACGGCCTGGTTGCCGCCCTTGCCGCCGTGATGTCGTCCGAAGGCTCCGCCGTTGACCGTCTCGCCCGGACCGGGCAGCCGCGACCCGCGGATCACGAGGTCGACGTTGACCGAGCCGACGACGACGACGCGCCCGCTCACGAAGCGCTCATCGGACCGTCAGCCGGTGACGAACTCGGCGCCGTCGATGCGGATGATGTTTCCGCTGATGAACTCGAGGCCGTCCGCGGAGAGCGCCGCGATCGCATTCGCGACGTCCACCGGCGTGGTGAGGCGGCCGGTCGGATTGCGAGCCAGGGCGACCCGGATGATCTCATCGTGCTCGGGGATCTTCATGAGCGCCGGCGTGATCGTAACGCCGGCCTGGATGGCGTTCGCCGTGATCCCCGTCCCGCGGCGGGCGAGCTCCATGGCGAGCTGCCGGATGTGCGATTCGAGGGCCGCCTTCGCCGAGCTCACGACGCCGTAGGAAGGAACGACCCGGCTCGACCCTTCCGAGGTCATCGCGAAGATCCTGCTGCCGGCCTCGAGGAAGCCGCCGCGGACGAGATCCTGGACCCAGTAGACGAGGCTGTTCGCCATGACGTCCTGGGTCATCTCCATCTTCTTGCGGTCGACCGCGTCCTTCGGATCGTCGGCGATGAACGGGACGAGGCTGCCGAAGGCGAGTGAGTGCATGACCGTTCGGACATACGGATGCCGCCCCTGCGCGCGACTCCGCTCGAACCGCTCGGCGAGGGTCGCCAGGGCCGCCGCGCGCTTCTCGTCGTCGGCAGCGTTCATGTTGATGAACAACGCTTCGGATCCCGCCGCGGCGATCGCCGTCCTGATCTCCTCGACACGGCCGAGGGCGGCCCGGAAGTCGAGATGGATGCCACAGATCCGGTAGCCGGCGGCCGCCAGGGTTCGCGCCGTCGCCTCGCCCATCCCGGACGACGCTCCGAGGATGAGGGCCCAGCGCTCGCGGTCGTCGGTCATCCGGGTTCGCTCCTTCGGGCGCTCATCGGTGGCGGTTCGCTCGGCCGAGTCTAGCAGCGCGATCCGCCGCGGCCGCGCCGCGTTCCAGGCACGGCGGCCGCGGGACGCTCCGGGTCCCGGTCACACGACGCCGCGGTCGCGGAGCGCGCCGATCTCGGCCGGCTCGTAACCGAGCTCCGCGAGGATCGCGTCGGAGTGCTCGCCGAGGAGCGGCGGCGCCGTGCGGATCGAGGCGGGGGTCGCCGAGAGCTTCGTCGGCAGTCCGACCTGGCGGACGGGTCCGAGGATCGGATGGTGGACCGTGACGTCCATCGATCTGGCCTGCGCCTGTGGCATCGCGAACGCGGCCAGGATGTCGTTGATCGGCCCGCACGGGACATCGGCGGCGCCGAGGCGCTCGAGCCAGACGGCCGATGTGGCCGAAGCGAACCGCTCCGCGAGCATCGGACGGAGCTCGGTGCGGGCGGTCACGCGAGCAGCGTTCGTCGCGAATCTCGGATCGCCGGCGAGCGACGCGAGATCGAGCGCCCGGCAGAAGCGGTGCCACTGACGCTCGGAACCCACGGCCACCGCGAGGTCGCCGTCCGCCGTCGCGAACGTCTCGTACGGAACGATGTTCGGGTGCGCGTTCCCGCGCCGGCCTGGAGCGACGCCCGTCGCGAACGCGTTCTGCGCCTGATTGACGAGGATCGAGAGGGCGGCCTCGAGGATCGAGACATCGATGCGCTGGCCTCGGCCGGCCGCCGGCGAACTGGCCCGCTCCCGGCCGGCGATCGCGGCGAGGACCGCGACGGCTCCGTGGAGTCCGGTGACGAGGTCGGCGATCGCGACGCCGACCTTCGTCGGCGCACCGCCCTCGCCATCGGCGAAACCGGTGATCGACATGAGGCCCGCCTCCGCCTGGAGGACGAAGTCGTAGCCCGGTCGGCCCGCGTCCGGACCGGACGGTCCGTAACCGCTGATCGCGAGGTGGACGAGCGCCGGGTTGAGCATCTCGAGGGTGGCATCGTCGAAGCCGAGGCGGGCGAAGGCGCCGACCCGGAAGTTCTCGACGAGCACGTCCGCCCGGCCGACGAGCCGCCGCAGGACCTCCCGCCCGTCGCCCACCGAGAGATCGAGGCGGATCGATCGCTTGTTGCGATTGACGGCGAGGTAGTACGCCGCGACGCCCGGATCGTCCGGCGCGATCCGGCCGGCACCCACCCACGGCGGTCCCCAGGAACGCGTCCCGTCCCCTTCGGGCGGCTCCACCTTGACGACATCCGCGCCAAGGTCCGCGAGGAGCATCGTGCAGTACGGCCCGGCGAGGACCGTCGAGCAATCGGCGACGAGGATGCCGGACAGCGGTCCGGACGACGAGGCGGCCACGGACCCGATGGTATCGGGCTGGGGACCGTCGCGGACCGCCGCCGTCCGGAACCGGTCGGCCGAGAGCGACGGCTCAGCCGACCTCTGCGGTCTCCTCGAGGTTGGTCACATCCGCCACCACCGCGCCGGTCGCCGCGACGAGGTCCGCCGCGGCGAGGTGCAGGTTGACGCCGCGGGCGCTGCCGCCGATCGCCACACGGGCACGACCCACGATCGAGGCGTCGGCGACGACGGGCCATCCCCCGTTCGCCCCGAAGGGCGTGATCGCTCCACGTTCGTAGCCCGTCGCCGCCTTCGCCTCTTCGGCATCCGGCAGCGAGAGTCGGCGGATGCCGAGGTGCTCGCGGAGGCGCGCCCAGTCGAAGCGGCGACCGGCCGGAACGAGGACGAGGACGTAGTCGTTCTCGGCGCGCCGGACGACGATCGTCCGGACGAGGTCGCCGAGCGCGATGCCCTGGAGCTCGGCGCTGTCCGCGGGGTCGCGGGCGGGCCGCGTCCGCACGACCCTGAACGGGATGCCGGTCGCCGCGACCGCCTCGATCGCCGGCGTCGAGTCCGGGACCTCCGTCATCCTGGCCCGCCGGTATCCATCGTTTCCGCAGGGTAGCGACTCCCGCCCGGCCGCGTCGAGGCCTGACGGCTACGATGCGTGGATGAGCAAGTCGCGTCCACTCACCCTCATGACCGTCCATGCCCACCCGGACGACGAAGCGATCGGCACGGGCGGCGTCATGGCCAGGGCAGTCCGCGACGGCCTTCGGGTCGTCCTCATCACCGCGACCCGCGGCGAACAGGGCGAGATCGTCATCCCGGAGCTCGACACGCCGGCGAACCACCGGCGGCTCGGCGAGATGCGGATGGCCGAACTCGAGGCCGCGATGGGCGTCCTCGGGGTCACCGAGTGGGAGAACCTCGGATACCGGGACTCGGACATGATGGGGCGGCCCGGGAACGGCGACCCACGGACCTTCTGGCAGGCCGATCTCGACGAGGCCGTGGGACGTCTCGTGTGGTTCGTGCGGCGATACCGGCCGGATGTCATGACGACCTACAACGACTTCGGCGGCTACGGCCACCCCGACCACATGCGCGTCCACCAGGTGAGCGTCCCGGCGTTCGATCGAGCGGGCGATCCGGCCTGGTATCCGGGCCAGCTTGCCCCCGAGTTCGGCGGGACAGGCGCGGCGACGGAGGATGGCGGCCTTGCGCCGTGGGCACCGCGCAAGCTCTACGAGCAGGCGATCCCGGCGTCCATCCGGACGGCGATGAATGAGCGTCTCGCCGAGCTCGGACAGCGGAGCTTCTGGCTGCCGCCGGAGGACGCGACTCCCGAGCAGCAGGCGGAGTACGAGACGTTCATCGCCCGGGCCCTCGTGGCCGACGAGCAGGTGACGACGTGGGTTGACGTCTCGGGCGTCCTCGACGCGAAGTGGAACGCCCTGCGACGGCATGCGACGCAGATCAGCGAAGAGCAGGGCTTCATGGCCTTCGGACTCGACGCCTGGCGGGAGCACTGGTCGCGCGAGGCGTACGTCCTGCGCGCGTCGCGAGACGTGGACGTGTCGCTCCCCGAATCCGACCTTTTCGCGGGACTCGCCTGACGACGGGCCGGATGACCCCAGGCGGCGATCTGCGGACGGGAGCCGCGACCCGGACCGCGACCCGCTCGCGGCTCGCGGCGCTCGGCGAGCGGCTGTTCGTCGAGCCGACCCGAGTCGGAAGCCGGTGCCTGCCGCCGCTCGGGCTGGTCGTCCTCGCCGCGATCGGCGCCTCGCTCCTCGTCATCGTCGCGTCGTCGAGGTGGGGAACCCCGACCGACGAGGCAGCGTACTGGCGTGCGGCGGTGCGACTCGTCCAAGGCACGCCCGTCTACGATCCACAGGCAGACCCGGGGACCCCCTATGCCTACTTCTACCCTCCGCCCCTCGCGCAGGTCCTTGCGCCACTGACGTTGATCATGTCCGAGTCGGTATTCACGGCCATGTGGACGGTCTTGCTCCTGCTGTGCCTGTGGTGGATCGCCGGGCGACGGCCGCTCGTGGCGCTCGCCTGCATCGCCTTCGTCCCTGTCGCGGTCGAACTCTGGTACCGGAATGTTCACCTTGTCCTGGCCGTGCTCATCCTGCTCGCGATCCGCCGATGGCCCGCGCTGTTCGCCGTCGGTGCCGCGATCAAGCTCGCGCCAGGGCTCGGGATCGTGTACCTCGTCGCCGGGCGGCGCTGGCGGGACGCCCTGCTGACCTCCGCACTGGGACTCGCGATCCTCGTCGTGAGCGTCGCCATCTCGCCGAGCGCCTGGGCCGACTTCATCACCGTGGTAGCCGTCCGTGGTCCGACCATCGGGGCGAGCCTCGTCCCGGTGCCGTTCGTCCTCCGCGCGGTCGCCGGCCTCGCCCTCGCCGTGATCGCCGGCCTGCTCCGACCGCGGATCGGTGAGCCGCTGCTCGTGGTCGCGATCGTGATCGCCAATCCGACGCTGTGGACGACCGTGTTCAGCCTGCTCATCGTCATCGTTCCGCTCATGACGACCGGCGCGCGGGCCACCGCGATCGGAACGAAGGAACGCCCCGTCCTGGCGGGAGGACGGGGCGTCGGGTCGAGCGGCTGACCGGCGATCTGGCGGACCCGACCGGATTCGAACCGGCGATCTCCAGCGTGACAGGCTGGCATGTTGGGCCGCTACACCACGGGTCCGGGAACGGCGGATGGGCAGGATAGCAGCTGCGACCGCTCTCGGCACCCGACACACCCCTCGGCACCCGACACACCCCGTGCGAACCTGACGAGCCGGGGGCATCCGCGAGCCCGGTATACTCGCGGCCCATGCAGGCCCACGCCTCCGATCACCGCATCGACCTGCGCTCGGACACCGTCACGAAGCCGACCCACGAGATGCGCCGGGCGATGGCCGAGGCGGAGGTCGGCGACGACGTCTTCGACGACGACCCCACGGTGCACGCCCTCCAGGACCGTGCGGCCGAGCTCCTCGGCAAGGAGGCCGGCCTGTTCGTCGCGAGCGGCGCGATGGCCAATCTCGTCGCTCAGCTCGCCCACCTCGCCCGCGGCCAGGAGACGATCGCCGGATCGAGCAGCCACATCGTCCTCGATGAGGCGGCGGGCCATGCCGTCGTGGTCGGGACGAGCGTCCGGGCCATCGACGAGCAGCCGGACGGGACGATCGACACGGACCGCATCCGGGAGGCCTTCCGCGACCCGCGCGACGTCCACGAACCCATCAGCGGGCTCGTCACGATCGAGAACACCCACGCCCACTCGATGGGCCAGCCGCTCTCCGCCGAGTACACCGCGGAGGTCGCCGCGATCGCCCACGAGCGGAGCGTCCCGCTCCACGTCGACGGAGCGCGATTCTGGAACGCGGTCGTCGCGCTTGGCGCCCGCCCGACCGACCTCGCTGGTCCGGCGGATACGGTGAGCTTCTGTCTCTCGAAGGGCCTCGCCTGCCCGGTGGGTTCACTCGTCGTCGGCAGCCGCGACGTCATCTGGCGGGCTCGCCGGGCTCGCAAGCTCGTCGGCGGCGGGATGCGCCAGGTCGGGATCCTCGCGGCCGCCGGCCTCGTGGCGCTGCGCGACGGTCCGGCCGGCATGATCGAGCGGCTCGCCGAGGACCATGCCAACGCGCGACGCCTCGCCGAGGGGCTCGCCGGCCTGCCGGGCATCGTCTCGCCGGGCGGCATCGCCCAGCCCACGGAGGGGCCGCTCGACCCCGAGCGGGTACGGACGAACTTTGTCATCTTTCGTGTCGAACGCAACCGGGCCGCCTTCCTCGCGGCCCTCGCCGCGCGTGGTGTCCTCATGGTCGAATACCCGCATGGTCAGGTCCGCGCGGTCACCCACCATGGGATCGAGGCGGCCGACACCGAGACCGCGATCGCCGCGACGCGCGCGGCACTCAGCGAGACGGGAGGAACGCGATGACCGGCGCGAGTCTCGCCGACGCCCAGCTCTCGCGCCCGGCTCCGGCCGCGGTGCCGGGACCGCTCGACGATCGTCTCTACGACCTCGTCGAAGCGCGGTTCCGGCGGCTCCTCCGCGACAACCCGGTCCTCGCGACCTACGTCGGGATCCACACGGAGGACGCCCGACTCGGCGACGTCAGCCATGACGCCACGCTCCAGGAGCTCGCCGACGAGCGCGCCCACCTCGCGGCGATCGAGGTCCTCGACCCGGCGGGCCTGTCGCCCGAGGCGTCATTCGAGCGGGAGCTGGAGATCCACAACCTGCAGCGCGTCCTGTTCGACGGCGAACGACTCCGCTTCTGGGAGCGGCGATCGACCGCGATGGACGCGGTCGGGGAGGCCCTCTTCCTCGTCTTCGCCCGGGACTTCGCGCCGCTCCGGGAGCGCCTGGCATCGGCGAGCGGCCGCCTGGCGGCCGTTCCCGACTTCCTCGCCTCCGCGCGTCGCCGACCGGCCATCCCCCAGGTCCGCCTCTGGCAGCGGCTCGAGATCGAGTCCGCCGGCGAGCTCCCGGCCCTCTTCGACGAGATCGTCGCGGCCGGCCGGGCGGCGGTCCTGCCGAGCCTGGACCAGGCTGCGCTCGAGCGAGCCGCGGCGGCGGCCCGGGTGGCCGTCGTGGACTACGCGGCGTGGCTGACGGCGTCGCTCGCCAGCGGCAGCGACGACTGGGCGATCGGCCGCGAGACGTACGACGAGCTCATCGGCCTGCGGGCGTTCGACGGCCTCGACGCCGACGCGATCCTCGACATCGGCTGGCGCCAGCTCGCCGAGCAGAAGGCGGCCCGCATCGCCGCCGCCCGCGAGATCGACCCCACGGTTGATGAGGCGACCGTCGTTGAGCGCATCAAGTCGGACCACCCGGCGACTTTCGGGGAGGCCCTCGACGCGTATCGCGAGGTCATGGTCCGAGCGCGCCGGTTCCTCATCGAGCGGGACATCGTCACGGTGCCGTCGGACGAGCGGATCGCGGTCATCGAGACGCCCGACTACCTCCGCAACGTCATACCGTTCGCCGCCTACTTCGACCCACCCAAGTTCGACCGCGACCCGTCCGGCATCTATGTCGTGACCCCGTTCGTCACGGATGGACCGGGCGCGATGCGGGAGCACAACCACAGCTCGATCAGCAACACGAGCATCCACGAGGCATATCCCGGCCACCACCTCCAGCTGTCGGTGGGCGGCCGCCACCCGTCGCTGACGCGGCTCACGACCGAAGCCCCGGAGTTCGTCGAAGGCTGGGGCATGTATTCCGAGCAGATGATGCGCGAGCAGGGCTTCGACGACGCCCCGAACTTCCGCTTCAACATGCATACGGACGCGATCTGGCGGGCCTGTCGGATCATCCTCGACGTCCGGATGCACCGTGGCGAGATCGGGGTGGACGAGGCGATCCGCTGGATGGTCGAGCAGACGAACTTCGAGGAACCGAACGCCCGGGCGGAGGTCCACCGCTACACGTACACGCCGACCTACCAGCTCTCGTACCTCCTCGGCAAGGTCCTCCTCCTCCAGCTTCGCGCGGACGAGCAGCGCAGGCTCGGGTCCGCGTTCCGCCTTCGCGAGTTCCACGACACCCTCCTCCGCAACGGAAGCCTGCCGATCAGCTTCCAGCGCCGCCTGCTTCGCGCCGCCGCGGCACGCCGGCCGCGCGCCGCGGGCGGCGGTCCCGGCACCCTCGACGTCGCCGCCAGGGGCTGACCGCCGGATGCTCGTCATCCCGGCGATCGATCTCGCCGGCGGACGCTCCCGGGTCGTGTACTGGCCAGGCGCAGCCGCCGGCATCGGCGCTCCCACGGATCGACCGGAGGCCATCGTCGAGCGCTTCGTCGCTCTCGGCGCCCGGATCGTCCATCTCGTCGACGTCGACGGGGCCCGCTCGGGAGCGCCCGCCAACCTCGAGGCCGTGGGTCGGGTCGCGGCACGCACGGCCGTGCCGATCCAGCTCGCCGGCGGCCTGGAATCGGCCGATCACGTCCGCCTCGCATTCGCCGCAGGAGCGACCCGGGTCGTCCTCGCGATGAACGTCCTCGACAGCCCGGATGTGCTCGCCGAGTGTCTCGCCGTCGCCGGCGACTGGCTCGCCGTGGGGCTCGACCCGCGACCCGAGCGGCTCGCCGCGTTCCCCTGGCGGCGGCCCGCACCGCCCACCTTCGACGGACTCCTCGGCGAGCTCGCGGATCGTGGCGTGGGACGGATCGTCCTCACGCACGGAGGCGGCCGCGACGCCGCCCGCATCGTCGGGATCGCCCGGACCCGTGCCGTCGACGTGCTCGTCGCGGGCGGGGTGGCGGACATCCCCGCTATCCTTCGGTTGCGAGATGCCGGCGTCGCCGGCGTCATCATCGGCGAAGCGCTCCTCTCGGGAGCGATCGAGCTCCCCGCCGCCCTGGAGGCCGCCGCGTGACGTTCTTCCATCCCCGTCGATCCATCGTCGTCGCCTTCATGGCGCTCGCGATCGGTGGCTGCAGCGCCGCGAGCGCACCGACGCCTGCCTCGAGTCCGACTCCGGCCTCGAGCCCTGCCCCGGCCGCCTCGTCGGCCGCCGGGCCGAGCAGCGGATCGACGACCTGCCCAACGAGTGCCCCGCCGCACGCGGCCGCCGGCTCGACCGCCACGGCGACGATCCAGACGCCGAAGGGGACGATCGTCGTGAAGCTCGAGGCGGATCTCGGTCCGGCGGCGGTCGCCGACTTCATCGCCCTCGTCGAGTGCGGCTTCTACGACGGCGTCGTCTTCCACCGACTCGTGCCGGGCTTCGTCATCCAGGGCGGCGACGGCCAGTTCGGTCGGAGTCCGAACGTCGATCCGAACCAGGTCGGTGCCGGCGGCCCCGGCTACACGATCGACGACGACCCGGTCAGCGCGGCATACGGTCGGGGCGTCGTCGCGATGGCCCGCACGCAGGCTCCGCATTCGGAGGGCTCGCAGTTCTTCATCGTCCTCGACGACGCCGCCCGACCGGCCCTCGCGAGCGCGAACACGTACGCGATCATCGGCCACGTGACGTCCGGGATGAACGTCGTCGACGCGATCGCCGCCATGCCGAACAGCGGGACCCCGAACAACGCCGCCATCGCTCCCGTGCCGATGACGAAGGTCACGATCACCACGCCGTAAGGAGCCTCCATGACCCGAGCGACCATTGCGACCGAGATCGGCGATATCGAGGTCGACCTGTACGACCAGTCCGCCCCGAAGGCGGTCTCGAACTTCCTCGCCCTCGCCCGCAAGGGGTTCTTCGACGACGTCATCTTCCATCGCGTCATCCCGGGTTTCGTCATCCAGGGCGGCGACGGCCAGTACGGGAAGAAGTCCGCGCTCGACAGCGCCAAGGTCGGCACCGGCGGACCGGGCTACCGCTTCGATGACGAGCCGATCAAGGGTGACTACGTCCGCGGCTCGCTCGCGATGGCGAACGCCGGACCGAACACGAATGGCTCTCAATTCTTCATCTGCACGGACGACCTCACCGGCAAGCTCCCGAAGAACTACACCCTGTTCGGCCTCGTGACGAGGGGGATGGACGTCGTGGACCGGATCGTCGCCGCGCCCCGCAACGGTCGCGACCTGCCGAACGCGCCGGTCGCCATGACGGCCGTGACGATCCACGAGGACTGACCGGCCCGATCGTGGTGCATGAAGCGGCCGTCAGGGCATCGTGGGCTTTCGGGCGCGGAAGGTTAAGGAATTTACACACGCGCGCCGCACAAAACCCTTGGCGTGTGAGGCTGAAAGCGGTACAGTATCGTCGCTGCGAGAGCGGCCAGCTGCCCCAGCTCCAAGGTCATGGGTAGGTAGGGTCAGGGTAGTCGGTGCAGCCGACGTGATAGATGCCCTTGGCGCGATGGCAGAAGGCGTCCCGCTTCGGCGGATCGCACCTTCACCGGGACAGCAGCGGAGCGGTTCCTTCGGGAACCGCTCCGTTCTTTCTGTTCACCGCCGCCGACCACGTGGGCGCGCGGGTGCTGGATCCGACCGGCCCTTTTGAAACGACCTGTGGTCTGTGCGATTCTCCGCTGCGTGGCGTGCACCACAAGCGCCGAAACGATCCGGCGCTGGATCCGCGAGGGCAGCCTCCGGGCCACCTCGGTCGGCCTGCAGTACGCACCCGCCCCTCCCGTCCGGATGGCCGCGGACGATCTCGGGCGAGCCGATGCGCAACCAGGTCGCCGCGGTACGGCGGTCGACGCGCCGCGGCAGATGTGATTCTCACAGGACGTTGTCGACAGCGGAGACCTGCCCGGCTTTCGCCGGATCCGACGACCGGCCGGGGTACGGCGCGACACACGCCGTTCCCGACAGGTGGTCTTCAGGCGGGCGTTGGTCACCGACTCCCCACGGGGCGCTGGCAGATCTGAGCGTGGATCGGGCTGGGCGGGCGCGGGGATCCTGCCCGATGCCCGGCTGAGGGCCACCTGTCACCGACCTCCAGACGAGCGCCCGCATGATGGCCATCTGCCGGAATCTCGAACGGAGGGCTGGCTCGATCCGATGGGCATCCTCGTCAAGGACGCGACCGGCAATCGCATCCAGCGTTGGACCTGAGGCTGAAGCCATAACGTCGTTCGGCCGGTATCATCGACGCCTCGCGCCCGTAGCTCAGCGGATAGAGCGTCGGCCTCCGGAGCCGAAGGTCGCAGGTTCGAATCCTGTCGGGCGCGCCATTGACATACGTTTCCGTGGTCGGCCGCGCCCAGGCAGCAGAGGAACGGATACCTGCGCCGGGAGAGCGAGCGCGAAGCCGTGCGCTTTCCATCGCCGCCAAGATTGATGAGCCACGCCGTCGTGCCATTCGGGTGGCCGACCCAGCGTCGATCGTCAAGCATGATCATCGCGACGAACACTGGCCGCGCCTTCCCAGTCCTGCGACCGACGAGCGAAAGTGTGACGATCTCCCCGCAATACGAAGGGACGCCGAGCCTGACGAGGACCCAGAGGATGCGACCCGACCGACACTACCCTGGCCGGCGTGCGAGAGTCACCCGCTGTGGCCCCCTTCGCGTGCCCTCAGCACGTACGTGTCCCTGGTAAGAGTGCGGAATGACTCCGCGATGATCGCCTCGAGCACGCCGAGGTCCACCTTGTCGAGATCCCGGATGTAAATACACCCGACACCCGTTGTGTGAGGTCCTAGCTGCGCCAGTTGTGTGCCATACCGCCCGATGCCGTCGAGCAGATAGATCGTCATCGCGGCTTTGCGCGGCGCGAAACCAGCGGCCGTCGCATCGCCCTCTCGGCCGCTCCTGTACTTGTAGTGGTACTGACCAAAGCCGATCACGCTGCCGTACTGCAGACGTGGCGACTCCCCCGTGGCTCGAGACATGAGGTCGAGCAGCTGTTCGGCATCCGCTCGCCGTTTCGGAGACGTAACCCCATCAAGGTAGGCCCGGATGTCCTCGCTGGCCTCAGCCATGGGTGACCCTCCCTTGCCTCGCACCTGTGCATCAATGACGCCGCCGGTTGTCCGCGGCGATTCCAATTACCCAATCCCTGTGAATATCAACTGGTCGTCGCGACAGTTCGTTCGAGTGTAGCGGCCGGCGTCGCGAAACCGAGTGCCTTGCGGGCGTCGATCGCTGCCCCCGACAGGTTGACGATTGCGCCGCACACCATGGTCCTCCATCGCATTGATCACGGGGTATTTGCCATGACGCAGCATCACAACCTCGTCAACGGAATCCCCATCGGGTCCGGGCGCACTGATGACCGCATTTGCTCCCTCGATCGCCTGGGCGACGGCGGTGGCGTCGGCGACCTGCCCAGCTGCGACCCGCACGCGCTCGCCGATCCGACCGACCTCCGTGGGTCGCGGACCAGCAGAGTCACGTCGTGACCCTTCGCGAGCGCCTGCTCGACGACGAGCTCACCGATACTGCCTGTGACTCCGAGCACCGTGAGCTGCATCAGCCGATTCTGGCGAACGACAGCTCGGTAGGCGGAGCAACCGTAGCCCTGACTGGCAGAGAGGGTCGTGACATTCATCCCGTTCGAGCTCGTATCGCTCACTTGGCTGCATGCCGCCCACGTCCGACTCCTGTCGGGCGCGCCACGAACACGCGTTCTATGTTGCTCAGGTTGCATGCGCCGGTCGGGCGCTCCGCCCCTACGTTCGACTCGGACTCCCGAGGCTGTCCACGAGTTGAACAAGCCATCGGTCGAATGCGTCTGCGAAGTCGTCGCCGAGGACGTCGAGATTCGGCTGGGGGAGCCCCTCGCTCGTGATCCGGTCCCGCAGAGACTCGACGACCCGCCGTGCCTCGATCGCGCGCACGGACGGAGACATCCCATCCTGCTTATGGAAACGAAGCACTTCGAGCGCCACACCGAACCGGGTCACCCAGTCGGGCTGGGCGATGGGCGGTCGGAGTCCCGGGAGGATCTCGCCTGGCTTGGTCGGGACGAGACGCCGCTCATTGCCCACGGTCCGTGCCTCGAGCAAGCCCGCCAGCATGAGCGCGTCCACGGCGAAGGCGACATTGGGCTTTGTGAAGCGCGTCTTGCGGGCAAGGTCGGCGACACTCAGACCGATCTGCGGAGCGGCCAACAGAGCCGCGAGCACGTCGGCCCGGGCATTCACCCCGAACGCGGCGCGCAGGCGGATGCGCAGTCGCGACTGTGACCGGGCCGATTCGAGTCGAGCCTTTCCTCGTGACGAGTACCCGGGGCGCGGCTGAGTCGCCATCGGCCAGGCCGGACCCCCGGCGGCGGCGACCGTGGCCACGTACTCGCCGATCGCTTCGGGTGGGGTCTTGAGCTCGCGCGCCACCTGCTTGAGACGCGATCCGTTGACGTACCGGCCGTAGGCGACGCACCAGTCGGTGCTGACATCGCGCAGGCGCGCATCGGCATCGCCCAGCTCTGCCGTGAGCGCGATGAGCGCTTCGGGATCGACCACGGCGTCGTCGGACTCGCCGACCGCGTCGACCCCGAGCGCGATCCATTGGATCCACGCCCGGTTGAGCAGGGCACTCTGGAGCGTGCTAGTCGAGCCAGCCATCGGCGTCGTCCACCCCGAGTCGGCGGAGCGTTTCGATGAGCAGTGATCGGTAACCGGGCGATGGATCGTGCGTGACGGTCCAGCGAGCAGCGGCGAGGAGTTCGTCGCGGCCCGGACCGAGTTCGCGCAGGTCCTGTATGTGCCGGCTCCGAGGTCCCTGGTCGACGGCCGCGTAGAACTTGAAACAGACCATGTCGAATCGACCCGCGAGCCAGGCGACGAGACCGCGGTAGTCGTGTCGTTCGAGGCGCCCTGAGAAGCCGTCAGGAAGGCCCAGATCGAGCAGCGACTCGGGACCGAGGTTGACCCAGTCGCTGGCGAGTCCGTAGGTGCGCGCGACGTCAACGACTGCGATGCGGAGCGGTTCGGGCATGGGCCGCATGGGCTTGATTCCGTCGCTCGTCCACTCGCCGAGAAGGTCGAGATCCTTCGTGGCGGGTCGCGTGACGAGCCCGCGCAGGATGAGGTTGCCGCCCCCGATGAGGACGACCTCATAGTGGAGCCAGCGGGCCTCGAGGAGTTCTCCGAGTGCCCGGAGCGCTGTCTCGAGCTGGGTTCGTCCGATCGATGTCATTCCTCGACTGTAGACGGGCGCCATGAAAGAGTCAATCTATCGAATCGATGCAATGAGTCTTCTTAATAGAGCACATGACCGAGCTTTTCTCGGTTCTCGCCGGTGGGTGGGCAGGCATCGGCCATGCACTGACATACCAGACGCGGCGATCATTTAGCCGACAACAGGCTGTCCGGGATCCGGATATCTGAGCCCTGTCCCGCCAAGTAGTCACACAACGGGCCCGGCGGCTGCTATGATGACCACATGGACGTGGGCATTCGCGACCTCAAGGCACGCCTTTCAGAGCACCTCGACCGGGTGGCCCATGGTGAGGTGATCACGGTCACCAGCCGTGGCCGACGCGTGGCGCAGATCGTGCCCATCCTGGGACGGGACAGCCTGGATCGCGGCCTCGCGGAGGGCTGGGTCACGCGTCAGGTGGAGCGCCCCCCTGAGCCGGTCCTCCGTCAGCGGCCACTTCCCGGAACACTGACGACGACCCAGCTGATCTCTCGGGACCGGGGGGCATGACGCTCTATGTCGACAGCAGCGTGCTGATCAAGCGGTACGTCGCGGAGGACGACAGCGAGGATGCCGATGCGATCCTGCTCGGCGACACCGAATGGGTCACCGGTCGCCACTCGTTCGTCGAGGTTCTTCTGGCGATCCACCGCCGACTCGGGGATACGGAGCGTCACGTGGCGACGACGGCGTTCGAGCGTGACTGGCAACGCACGTTCGTTGTGGCTCTCGACGACGTGGTGTGCCGTCGCGCCGCGGAGCTCGGCATCGTCACCGGAGCTCGCTCCCTCGATGCCCTGCACCTGGCGGCGGCCGAGCGAGCTGGGGGCCGATCGGTGCCGATCGTCACGTTCGATGTGCGGCTCGCGCAAGCTGGCCGGTCCCTGGGGTTCGCGGTGATCGGGTCGTAGCGGACGGCCCGCTTCGGCGCTCACGCCAGGAGCGCACCGACACGCTCGAGGGGTCGCTGCGACGGATGGGCGGTCACGCCATCGTTCAAGAAGGCCCGAGCGCAACCACCCGCCAAGGCAGCATCGGCACCCGCACGCGCGACGACCAACGGCGAGGTCGGCACCCTCGTGGAGCTGGTCCAGATGATCCGGCGACGGGAGCCGCCGCTGAAGCCGGCGCCCGTGATCCTTCGTTTGGGCGGACCGACACCGTGCGCCGATCGTCGGGCCTTGGTGGGGCCTGCTAGCGTGAGCTCGCCGAGGGTCCCGCAGTCGGTCCATCGCGACGCCGCTTCGGCTACTTCCTCCGGGTCGAACCAGAGTGGAAGCTGCCTGTACCCCACCGAATCAGCTGTCGGGTTGGCGTGCTCGCGGTCGAGGTAGCTGTTGAACTCGGCAACCAGGGCGGCCATGGCCGCCATGGCCGCCACGAACCCCTGACGGTGCTCTTCCAGCGACAGCATCGACAGACGCCGCGGGCGACGATCGAGTGTCAACGTCCGGGGGCGTCAGGCTCGAATCGCGTCATCGAGCACATCGAGCTCGGCACTGCCCAGGTCCAGGGGCCGGACCGTGTCGCGCCAGGTGGCGAGCGCCGCCCGGACCTCGTCGATGATGACCTCCGACTCCGATCCCGACAACCGGTAGAACGGGGCCGTCTCGCGCAGGACGTCGAGATCGCCCCGGTGGACCGCGCCATCAAGGGACAGCTCGTGCTCGGGCTTGCGAGGCGTGGGGTTCAGGTCGAAGGCCGGGGCCAGCCGCCAGCCCTCGGGCGTCCGCAGGTAGCCGTGGTTGCGCAGGTGGTCGTCACGGTGTGACGCCACGACGTTGAAGGCGGCACGCCGGAACAGCTGGGCCAGGTCCTCGCGGATCCAGCCGGGCGCCCCGTGGTCGGCGATGGCGAGGGCGATGTCGAGATAGCTCGCGTCGTCACGGTCGCGTCGAGACGTCATCGTCATCGCCGAGATGTAGAGGCGTCGCGTCCCGGGGGCCCGGTCGAACCGCCTCGCGGCGAAGATGCGGTGCCCATCATCGAGCGTCAGGAGCCGGTGCTCGGGCACCGCGATCCCGGCGCGGACCGCGAGGTCATTGAGCACGTACTCGCAGGCGCCGACATCATGGCGATCCATCCGCGACGGGAACTTGGCGATCCAGAGCGCGCCGCTCGCGCCCTCGAAGGTGGCCTTGGGTCGCGCGCCGCCGAGCGAGCTGCCCGGCGCGAGCAGGAGGGCCAACCGCTCCGCCTCGAGCGACCGAGCGCCGCGCGAGGGATGTTCGAGCTCCCGCGCGGCTGCTTCGAGCTCGCGGAGGCCGGCAATCGGCGGCACGCCCGGAGGCTCGTCGTCGAGGTACCGGCCGTCTCCGTCGACAAACCGGAGCGCCCCCATGCGCGAGAAGTCGCTGACGCCAAGCAGGAACTCCCACTCCCCGAGGGTCCGCCGGTGACGCCCCTCGGCACGGGCCAGGACGGCCTCCTGGCGCTCGAGGAGCGTCCGGCCCCAGCGGTCCGGCGCGGCGTCGGTGAAGACTGCGGCGATGCCGTCGCCGGCCCGCGGATACTGGTCGCCGGCGTACGGACCGTGAGCGGGGTCGATGACGAAGGCGTCGCGTCGGGCGAGCCAGGCCTCGTCATACCCGAACGCCACGACCGCGCCGGACGGCGATGGGACCCGACGCAGCGTGCCCACACGGACCGGGCCGCCGAGCTCCGCGGCATCGAGCTCGACGATCACCTCGTGGGGCAGCTCGCGACTCATCGGTCCGTGGTCCGCTTCATGCGCCGCGTGGGCCGGACGACGGCGTCGGCGAGCCGGCGGCCGAGCTCATCGTCCGCGGCGACGCGGGCGATGTCCTCGTCAAGCCCCAGGACGCCGAGCGCCCGGACGAGGACACCGAGCCCGACCGAGAGGTCCCCGTGCTCGAGGCTGTAGAGGGTCATGCGGGAGACGTCCATTCGCTCGGCCATCTCGGTCGCGGACATGCGCCGGCGTAGGCGGGCAAGGCGCACGCGGTCTCCCAGCGACTCCGCGAGCCGCTGGTAGCGCGGGAACGATGGCAGCGTCTGCTTGCTCATGTCCAATATGTTAGACGGTAGGGTCGCTATCGTCAAGCTATTTGGACACTCGGTTGGTGCCGCCGCGGGATCGGGATCCGGACGACAACGTGAGGGCGTCCACCGTGTTCGGCAGGCGATGGGCGAAAACGATCCGCCGCCGATCCGAGCCCGCGCGCTTCGTGCTTGTGACATATGATTGCGGGCGCAACCACCGCGCAGGAGAGAAGTCCCTGATGACCACCCAGTCAATCCCGCCGCCGTTCACGGCACCCGCACCGACCGAGCGCATCGAGCGCGTGGCTGAGGCCCTCGGGCGCCACAACATCGAGGCGATCGTCGTCGCGATGGGTGCGGAGGCCCGAGAACGGGTGCTCTCGATGATCCCAGCGGGCGCCGAGGTCCACTGGAGCAAGTCGCGGACGCTCGAGGAGATCGGCCTCACGGCGGACCTGCTCGCGGATGGCCGCTATGACGCCCTCCGACCGCGGTACCTCGCGATGGATCGGGCGACCCAGGGCCGCGAGATCCGCAAGCTCGTCGGCGCCCCGGACTTCATGCTCGGCAGCGTTCAGGCGATCACCGACGACGGCGCCCTGGTGGTCGTGTCCTACTCGGCCAGCCAGATCGGTCCGTATGCGAGCGGAGCCGGCCGGGTCATCCTCGTCGTCGGCGGCCAGAAGATCGTGGCCGATCTCGATGAAGGCCTGCGCCGCGCCCGCGAACATGTCCTCCCGTACGAGGACGCGTCCCTTCGGGCGCAGCTCGGAGTTCCGACCCGGCTTGCCGAGCTGCTCGTCATCTACGAGGCGGCGCGACCGGGTCGGATTACGGTGGTTCTGGTCCGCGAGGCGGTCGGCGTCTGACGATCGTTCTGCCGGGCGCCCGGGTGGGCGCCCGGCGATCCATGCCCGGCGCGGCTGGCTTCAGCCGAGGACGATGAGGTCCGTCGTGATCGGGATGGGGTTCGCCAGGCAGTCGCGGACCGGCGAGGTGTCCTGGACGTACTGGCAGAGCTCCTCGAGCTGCTCGGTGGTCGCATTCGGGCTCTTCACCCAGCCGGTGGCGCGGATCGCGCTGAAGCCGGCCCGCGGTCCGCCGAGGCCGACGAAGGTTCGCAGGTCGAGATCGCCCTCGATCTCATAGCGCAGCTCGGTGATGTCGATGCCTCGGGCGGCCGCGTTGTAGACGTAG
Source organism: Chloroflexota bacterium (assembly GCA_015478725.1). Taxonomy (NCBI): domain Bacteria; kingdom Bacillati; phylum Chloroflexota; species Chloroflexota bacterium. The sequence goes on from JADMIG010000002.1 coordinate 75,838, forward strand.
CCGACCGCGTAGCAGAAGCCGAGCGCCTGGAGCAGGAGCTCGACCGCGTTCGGGCCCTCGTTCGAGCCGAGGAGGACCGGCGGTTCGTCGCCGATGAGGCGGAAGGCCTCGGGCCGCACCGCCGGCTGGCCGGCATGGACGAAGTCCTTGATCTCGCCGTCGTTGCGGGCGCCGGAGCGCCAGGTGCTCGATGCCTTGAACGTGAAGGCGCCGACGTTCGGGTCCTGCTGGACGGCCCCGATCGTGGCGATGAGCTGCTCGACGTTGACACCGTTCCGAGCGGTGATGGTGGCCATTGGTCTGCCTCCTGTCCTGCGGTCACCTCAGGTGGATGACCGCTTCGGGAGTAGAGACGCCTCGCCGATCGAAGTTATTCCGTCGCCGCGCTCGGGCAGAAACGGGAATAATCGGCCCAGCCGCAACGTCAGGACGGACAAGCGGATCGCATGCACGCAGCCGCCGAGGGAGCGATGATCGCGACTGTGACCGACGCGCAGAGCCAGCCCCAAGCGGAGAGCAGCGCCGACGAACCAGGTCGGGCGTTCGCCGCCATCGCTCGAGACCAGCTCGATGGCCTCTACGGCTACTGCGTCCGGCTCACGAGCGATCGGACCGACGCGGAGGACCTCGTCCAGGACACCCTGCTGCGGGCGATGCGGGCGTACCCGGAGCTCCGCGACCCGGCGCGCGCGAAGGGCTGGCTGTTCGCGATCGCGACGAATGCCTGGCGGGACCTCTGCCGCGCTCGCGGCCGCACGCTTCCGACGATCTCGCTGGACAGCCGCGACCCGGATGACGACTTCTCGTTGTTCGCGACCCTGGCCATCGAAGACCCGTTCCCCTATTCCGACGAATTGCACCTGGACTTCCTTCGCCTGTTTCGCGACGAGGATGTCCAGGATGTCTTCGCCCGGATCAACCCGGTCTTTCGGGCGCCCCTCATCCTCACGACGATCCACGGCTTCAGCTGCAAGGAGGCGGCGGCGATCCTCGACGTGCCGCTGGGAACCGTTCTCTCCCGCCTGCATCGAGGCCGGAAGCAGCTCGAACGGGGCATGTGGGACTATGCCGTCAGGAACGGCCTCGTGGAGGTTGGTGACGAACCATGATCGACTGCCGCGAGGCCGTCCGCCGGATGTGGGAATACCTCGACCACGCCCTGGAGCGCGGCCCGGCAGAGGAGTTCGAGACGCACCTCGAGGCCTGCCAGCGATGCTGTGGCGAGCTCGAGTTCTCGCGCCATCTCAAGGAGATGGTGGCGGCGACCGGCTCCGAGACGATGCCTGACCAGTTTCGCCGGCGGATCGAGTTGCTCCTCGAGGGCGGCAGCCTGCCGTCCCCTGGAGGGGACACGCCGTGACCGACGTGCCGGTCGGCCACATCGCCGGCACGGACTTCCTTCAGCAGGACGCCATCCGCACTGCCGTCCGCGAGACGTATCGCACCGTGGGCCCGACCGACCGGCGGGTGGCGGAGCGCTTCTACCACCCGGAGCAGCTGGCAGGCCTGCCGGACGAGACGGTCCGCATGGCCCTCGGCGTGGGCGATCCGGTGGGCCGTGCCGGTCTGCGCGTCGGCGACGATGTCCTCGATCTCGGCTCGGGCGGTGGGATCGACTGCCTCATCGCGGCGCGGTCCGTCGCGCCGGGGGGCCACGTGGTGGGCGTCGACTTTCTCGCCGAGATGATCACGCGGGCGACGTACGCGGCGACCGTCGCCGGGCTGACGAATGCCCGTTTCGTCGAAGCCGAGATCGAGGCGTTGCCGCTGCCGGACGATTCGTTCGATGTCGTGATCAGCAACGGGGTGATCAATCTCTCGCCACGCAAGGTGCGGGCGCTGTCGGAGGCGTTCCGCGTCCTGCGACCGGGTGGCCGCCTGGCGATCGTCGACCTCGTCCTGGATCACGATCTGCCGCCCGAGATCCAGACCCACCCGGCGGCCTGGGCCGGCTGCCTGTCGGGGGCCCTGTCCGAGACCGCCCTGTACAAGGGCATGCGGCGGGCGGGCTTCCGCGACGTCGGCATCGAGCCATCGAGCGACTTTGGCATCGGAGACTGCGCTCTCTACCCGCTCTTCAGCGACGAGCTCCTCGGGATGTTTCGGCGTCTCGTCCCGGCAGAGCGCCTCGGCCGGATCGCGAGGAGCGTGTATGTCGGCGCCCGCAAACCCGGCCCGCTCGAGTCGCTGCCGGGGCGCGCACGGGGCTGAGGCTAGCCGCTTGCGATGAGCGCCGCGCCAGAGGCTCCCGTGGTGAGAGGGGGAGGCGGACCGGCCGTTGCGGTAGCCTCATGCCATGCTGAAGCCGAATCGAACACTGGCCATCGGACGCACAAGCGCCGAACCCGGAAGCCGGGCCACGGACCGCATTTCCATCGACCTCGGCGGGCCGGTCGTGGACGTGCCGGTGGTGCTCCTGAACGGAGCGCGGCCAGGACCGCGGCTGGGCGTCACCGCCGGGATCCACGGGGCGGAGTACGTCTCGATCGCCGCACTCCGCGAAGTCGCGATGAGCCTCGACCCCGCCGTCCTGTCCGGGTCGCTCGTCGCCGTCCTCACGGCGAACCCTGCCGCCTTCACCGCACGCTCGATCTACGTCAACCCGATCGACGGCCGGAACCTCAATCGCGTCTTCCCGGGTGACCCGGCAGGAACGCCGAGCGAGCAGTTGGCCGCCTGGATCTTCGACAACGTGATCCGACCCGCGGACGCGTTCGTCGACATGCATTGCGGGGACATGAACGAGGCGCTCGCGTCCTTCACGGGTATCGAGGAGACCGGCGATCCGGCGGTGGACGCACGATCGCTTGCGATGGCCGAGGCCTACGGGCTGGGGACCGTCCTCGTCGGCCCGACGCCCGGATCCACGACCACGGCAGCCGCAGCGTCGGGGATCCCCGCCGTCCTCGGAGAGGTGGGCGGCCAGGGCCGTTGGCCGGCCGAGGACGTGGCCCTCCACGCGGCGGGATTGCGCCGCGTCCTGCGCTCGCTCGGGATGGTGGACACCGCGCCGGACGAGCCACGGCGGCCGACCCTCCGGCTCGACCACGAGGCATGGCTGCGGAGCGAGGCCGACGGGTGCTGGGAGCCGGCGGTCGCCGTCGGCGATCGCGTGAGCGTCGGCCAGGAGGTCGGCATGGTCCGCGACGTCTTCGGTGCGCCGCTCCAGGTCGTCCGCGCGCCGCTCGAGGGGGTCGTCCTTTTCCTCGTGACCTCGCTCGCGATGAATGTCGGAGACCCGCTCCTTGCGATCGCCGGCTGACCGACCCGAAGTCGTCGGACGAATCCATGCGGCCGGGTGGGCCGGGCAGGCGGCGCCGACCGGCGGCAGCGGCGACGGTCGCTGAGCGCCGCCGACCGGCGGCAGCGGCGACGGTCGCTGAGCGCCGCCGCCGCCGGGCCGATCCCAGAGACCAACTAGAACGGCAGGCCGCGGCACGACACCCGCGGATTCCAGTCGGAGAAGAGACCCGCGGGGTTGTTCGACCAGAGCCACAGGTGGAGCTCGTAGAAGTCCGGCAGGTCGTAAGGGTTCGGCGCCGTGACGAGGGCCAGCCGCTTGTCGAAGAGGCGCGGCGGGCTGCTGCCGTTCGCCGCGTGCCAGGCGTCCTTGAGGACGATGTACTCGATCGCGACGAGTCGATAGCTGCCATCGCCCCGCGGCTCGTAGACGAGTCCTTCTGGCCGGAGGGGGTTGAGCGCCGGGTCACCGACCAGGGCGCCCTTGACGTAGTGCTGGCCCATGCCGCCGACGCCGGGCTTCTGGGCGCAGCCCTTGACCGGCCCGTAGCCGGCCGCGATCGCGACGTCGAGATTGTGGAACGGCGCGGTTGCCGCCCGGACGTCGCCGAGGTTACGACCTTCATCGTTGTTCGCGGCGGAGTTGTTCGCGGCGGAGGCGACCGCCGTGCCGAGCACGGCGACGATCGACACGAGCGCGATCGACGCGGAGATCCGCACCTTCGTGTTGCGCATCACGCCACCTCCGTCGTCAGTTCATAGACCTCGGCGGTCGGGTGTCCCGCCCGCTCGTGGATCCGCATGACTGATTCTCTCGATGGCCCGTGCGACAGGCAGAAGACCTTGCCCGACTCCGCGTCGAGCCAGGCGCGCTCGAAATGGACGCTCTCGTCCCGCTCGATCGCGAGATCTCGCTCGTGGGCTTCCCTGAGTTGCTGCGCTGTGACGCCGACGAACCCGCTGTGGACATCCATGAATGTCGCCATCGACGAACCTCCGTCTATCAGCCCGGCCATGTGCCGGTGTTCGATGGAGCGAGGTTCGCGGGGAATGCATGGCGGGTCATCGGTCGAATGACCGATGACCTCCCGCGTGCGGGGCCTACACTTCGGCGGCGATGCACGCCGCCCTGAGGGCCGTTCGGTGCCCGCTCCTGATCGGTCGTGACGACTTGCTCGTCCTCGCGGATCGGCGTCTCGACGACGTCACCGCCGGGCGGGGCCAGTTTCTTCTGCTCGCCGGCGAGGCAGGGATCGGCAAGACCCGGCTGCTTGCGGCCATCCGACGCAGGGCGGAAGCCCGCGGATTCGTCGCTGTCGCGGGGTCGGTCGCCCCGCAGGACCGCGACGTGCCGGCATCGTCGATCCTGGACCTCGCTCGCAGCATGACCCGGCTCGCGCCGTTCGCCGAACTCGGTCGGCGGCTGCTCGATCTGCGCGACACAACCATGACGGCGGAGCACGTGCAGCGTCGACGGCTGGTGATGGACATCGTCGAACGGATCCTCGACACATTGCCGGGCCCGACGATGCTCTCGTTCGAGGATCTGCAATGGGCGGACGATGTCAGCCTCGAGATCATCGCGGAGCTGGCGCGACGGTCACGTGACCGCACGCTCCTCCTGACCGGCGACTACCGGACAGAGGATGTGGCGTCCGGCGCGGGCCTTCGGGACTGGCGAGCACGGCTCATCACCCAGCGGATTGCGGAAGAGGTCCGGCTCGTCCCGCTGACCGAGGCGGAGACCGCCCTGGCCACGACCCTGATCCTCGACACCGGACTCCCCGCGCCACGAGAGGTGTCGGCCGCCGTGTTCGAGCGGACGGATGGCATCCCGCTCCATATCGAGGAACTCCTCGGCGCGTTGAGCGCCGAGGACCGAGCGGATGGGACCGCGATCAGGGAGGCCACGGTCCCCGACACGATCGAGGACGCCGTGATCGCCCGGATCGCCCACCGCTCGCCCGAGGCGCGGGCGGCCGCCCGCGCGGGGGCCGTCATCGGTCGCTGTTTCGTCCCGGAGGTCCTGGCTGGAATCATGGACTTGCCGCCGGACGCCCTCGAAACGCCGCTCCAGGAGCTTGTCGACCATTTCATCCTCGATCCTCCCGGGCCGCGCGGTTTGTACGACTTTCGGCACCAGCTGCTGCGCGATGCGCTCTACCGCACGATCCCGGCCTCGGAGCGGCGCCGGTTCCACGCTCGCGCCGGGGAGTTCGGGGCTCACCTGGAGGGAGCATCGGAGATCCACGCATCTGTCCACTACGAGCGCGCCGGGCTCCGCCGCCAGGCATTCGAGGCCGCGCTGGCGGGTGCCCACGAGGCGACGCGGCTGTCGGCACACCGAGAGGCATTCGGGCTCTATCGACGCGCCGTCGACAACATGCCGGACGACCTCGACCACTCGGATCGCGGCGCGCTGCTCGAGGCATATTCGCGCGAAGCGGCGACGATCGAGCAGAACGGGATAGCCGAACAGGCGAGCCGGCACGCGCGAGCCGCCTACCTCGCGGCCGATCGGCCGGCGAAGGCCGCCGAGATGCTCATCGGGGTGCTCGGCATCTGGCGCCGCGAGGCCCGATCGATCGCCGAGCGGTCCCGCCTTGCCGCCACGTCGTTCGACGAACTCGAGGTCCTGCCTGACAGCAGCGAGCGGGAGGTCGCCCGCGGTGCGCTGTTCGACGAATGGACGCGGATCCACCTGGACACGATCTCGGTCGACGCGGCCCGCTCGACGATCGCGAGGATGCGCGGGACCGCGACGTCTCTTGGGGACGCGGTCGCCGCGATCCAGGCGGATGCCTTCGCGGCGACCGTCGACGTGCTCGAGGGCCGGGTGGCGATGGGTCTCGACGGGATCGCGTCCGCCGCCCACGAGGCACAGCGCGCTGGCTTCGAGGAGTCCGGTGTGACCGCCTTCCGCGACGCCGCCACGATGGCCGTCCGGACGATGGACTACGCGCGGGCGGACCGCTTCCTCAGCGAGGGGTTGCGCTACGCGGACGCGATCGAGCAGTCGCACTGTCGTCACGTGATGGGCGCGACGTCCGCGCTCGTCGCGTGGGCCGGGGCGGACTGGGACGATGCGGCCGCGACGGGCCGCCAGACGATGGCGGACCACGGCTGCCGGCGCGCGGTGTCGATGGCTCGCTGGGCGGTCGGATACGTGGCCCTTGGTCGAGGGGATCTCCGAACTGCGGACGCGGAGTTGGCGTCTGCACTGTCGGTCGGGGAGGAGAGTGGCGCGATCGACCTCATCCTCCCGCCGCTCTGGGGGCTGGCCGAGGCCGCGCTCCTCGCCGACCGTCCCGACGGGGCGGCCGAGCGGTGCCACGACGCCCTCGAGCGGGCACGTGCGGTCGGCGAGCGGGCCCTGCTGACCCCATTCGTCGTCACCGGCGTCCGCGCCGAGCAGGCGGCCGGGCGACCCGAGGGGGCGCAGGCTTGGCTTGCGGCCTGTGCCGAGCACGTCTCGGCGCTGCCGGCCATCGCCCGGCCGGCGCTCGATCACGGCCACGGCCTGGTCGCCCTCGCCGCGGGTGCGACCGGCGTGGCGCGCCAGGCGTTGGAGGCTGCGCTCGCTGGATGGGACGAGCGGGGACGGATCTGGGAGGCCACCTGGGCGCGCCTCGACCTCGCGAACTGCCTCACCCGCTCAAACCGGTTCGCCGAAGCGGTCGTGCTGGCCGCCGAAGCTCGCGCGGTCGCCTCCAGACTGGACAGTCGGCCGCTCGCGGATCGGGCGGATGCCCTGCAGCGGATGGCCCGCGGTCATGTGGCGACGGACGAGCCGTGGCGCCCTTTGACGACCCGCGAGTTCGCGGTGGCGAGGCTGATCAGGGAGGGAATGACGAACGCCGAGATCGCCACGGAACTGGCGATCGCTTCGAAGACGGCGAGCAGTCATGTGGAACACATCCTCGCCAAGCTCGGCGCGTCACGCCGGACCGAGATTGCCGCCTGGGCGAGTGCCGTGGAGCGCGCGCCGGATCGCCGCTCGCCGTGATCGCCGGACACGTCGTTGACGAGGATGCCCATCGGATCGAGCCCTCCGTCCCAGGGTTCCGGCAGATGGCCATGAGGCGGGCACTGGTCTGCAGGTCGGTGACAGGCGGCCCTCACCCGGGCATCTGGCAGGATCGACGTGCCGACCCGGCCCGCTCCACGCTCAGGTCTACGAGCGCCCCGTGGAGAGTCGGTGACCAACGCCCGCCTGGGGGTCATCTGGCACGAACGGCATGCCGCGCCGTACCCCGTCCGATGGAACCGGAGCCGGCAGAAGGCCAAAGTGACCGACGTCGTCGGGCTGTATCTCAACCCGCCCGAGCGGGCGATCGTTCTGTCGGTCGACGAGAAGACCCAGTTTCACTTCACCCCGACCTCGGCGTCGTGGATGAACCAGATCGAGACGTGGTTCGGCATCCTCTCTCGCCAGGCCATCCGGCGCGGCAGCTTCGAGAGCGTCCGGGCCGTCAGCGCCGTCCGCAAGACGCAAGCCGATTCCGGCGCGCGACACCAGAAGCCAGGCCGGACTGCTCAGCCCGTCCCGCCTGGGGCGGGGGCGAGTGGCGAGTTCAGTCCTCAGCTCACCGCTTTCTTCACGAGCGCGCCGATCCTTGCCTCGTCGGCGGCGGTCAACTCCGTCAGAGCGAAGGAGGTCGGCCACATGGCGCCTTCGTCGAGGTTCGCCTTGTCGCTGAAGCCGAACGTCGCGTACCTCGCCTTGAACTTGTGCGCGCTTTGGAAGAAGCAGACGACATTGCCGTCCTTGGCATACGCGGGCATGCCGTACCAGGTTCTCGGCGAGAGGGCTGGCGCGCTGGCTTTGATGATGGCATGGAGCCGCTCGGCCATGGCGCGATCCGATTCCGGCATCTCGGCGATCTTCGCGAGCACGTCGCGTTCCCCGTCCGCTCTGTCCGCGCGCGGGCCGCGGCGCGAAGCCGCCTTCAGCTCCTGGGCGCGCTCCTGCATCGCGGCTCGTTCCTCGTCGGTGAATCCCGCGGACGCCTTGTTTGTCGCGGTGGTGCTCCTGGTGGACTTCTGCGTGTCCTTCATTGCAGGTTTCCTCCTCTGCTAGGTTCGATCGGGACGACCCTCAGGTGAGCCGACGCTCGGTGTCGCGACGACGCTGAGCGCGGGAGCGGAGGTCGGCACTCATCGGTCCTGAAGCAGCCCGAGGACGTTGCCATCGGGGTCGGTGACGGTGGCCACCAGGCGGCCCCAAGCGACGTCGTGCGCGGGCTCCTTCACGGTGGCACCGGCGGCGGTCACCTCGGCCAGCTTCGCCTCGATGTCCGGCACGTGCCAGTAGGCCACCGGTGAGGTCATGCCCTGCGGTCCGCCGCCCGGCACCAACCCGATGTGCTGGCCCGCGGCCTCGAAGCCGACGTAGTAGGACTCGTCGGTCTGCGGCGGTACGCCGAGCAGGGCGGCGTACACCGCCTTGGCCGTCGCCAGGTCGGACACGGGATGCAGCACGGTCTTGATTCCCTGGGTGGAAGAGCCGGTCATGGTCACTCCTGAAGTCGTGGTGGTGATGTCCATGGCGGTCACTCTAGGTGACCTCGGTGACCGGCGCTTCTCGATTCCTGACCGGTCTGGTCACCTGTTTCGCCACCGCACCGCCTACGGCGGACGCGACGTGTCTCGGAGCTGACGATCCGGGCGCAGTCCAGGAAGAGACGCCGGCGGCGCTGCGAGGGCTCGTGGAGCAGGCTGGCGCAGACCTGCGGACGCGGCCAGCACCCACGGACTGGGCCATCGTCGAGCTCGTGGGTCATATCACCGACGCCGAGCTCGTCTCGAGCGGGCGGACCCGGAGGGCCTCCTCGCGCTCTTCGTGGCGCTCTGGGCCGCAAACCTCGCTCTGTGGCGTGGGACGCTCGCGGCGGATCGACCACGGTATGGGGTCCACGCGGAGCGCGGCGCGGAGAGCTACGAGTTGACGTTCCGGCTCATCGCCGGTCACGACCGGTTCCATCTGGCACAGGCTCGTCGCGCCCTCGCCCGGATCCGACCCACGTCCTGACGGGATACCGGATGGCGGGCGCACGTCGTCACGGGACCAGGAACCTGCATTCGTGACGGCGGTCGGTTGATCACGGGCACCAGACGAGACGCCCGATGGCAACGGAGACGCAGCCTACCGGTCGCGGCGTCCTTCAAGCTCCATCTGCTCGAGCGCAACGACGATCGCCACCGCCAGGGCCGCGTCAAAGCCAGAGGCAACCTGCACGCCGTAGCTGTCGCGCAGGCTGATCAGGCGGCGCGAAGCGACGATCACTTCGCTATCTCCGCTGCCCGCACGTATGACGTGGAACTCGCGGTCGATCCAGTCGCCCTTGACCGCGAGCTCGTCGCCGGCAACGAGTCGGACGGTGAAATGGTCCCCGATGACGTTGAATAGTGCCTCCTCGATGGTGGCCACGAGGTCACCGCCGCGCTTGATCTCGAAGGTCCTGTGCAGGTGCGCCAGCGATTGACCGATCGTGTAGAGCGTCTCGCCCGCTGGGTCCCGGAGTTCGAGGCTCCGGCGGAGGCTGAACGCCTTGCCGTCGACTTCGAAGACGCGATCGCCCGTGTCATCCTCGATCCAGAGGTCGCCGCCGATCGACAGCAGCTTCTGGTTCAGGACATAGGTCTGACCGTCCGGTGCCATGCAGGACCTCCAGGGGAGCGGTGACCGCGATCGCGATCAGGCGGCGACGGCGAGGTGGGACGCGTCGACGACCGGCCGGCGGGAGTGAGCCGCCGCGAAGTCGAGGGTGAGCAGCTGGCGCAGCACGCCGCGGCGCGCGGCGAGCGTCGAGCATTCGAGCCAGATGACGTCGGCGTGGTCGACCGGGACAGTGGCTGCGCCGCAGTCGCAGGTGGGGGTCTCGCGCAGAGCACCCTCGATGAGCTCGAGAGCCTGATCGTTGTTCATCGTCGGATGGCCTCGTTCTGGAGATACGGTCCGTAGCGTATCATAACGAAATGTACGACGAGCCGGAGACGACGACCACCCCCTCGGGCGCGCCTCCCGTGGGCGACGAGCCTGGACCGCCGACCCGCGGACGCGCCATCGGTCGGGGTCGGCCGCGGAGCGACCGAGCCCACCGGGCGATCCTCGACGCGACTCGCGAGCTGCTGGTCGCGGACGGGTTCGCGACACTCCGCCTCGAGCGCGTGGCGTCCAGGGCGGGCGTCGGGAAGACGACGATCTACCGCCGCTGGGCCACAAAGGAGGCGCTCGCCCTCGATCTCCTCATGGAGCTCGCCGGACCGCACATCGCGATCGCGGACCTGGCCGACACCCGCGAGGAGCTCACGGCCGCCGTGACGAACGCGATGCGAGCCCTGACCGAGACACCGTTCGGTCCGGTCATCCGGGCGCTCCTCTCCCAGATCGCCCGCAACCGCTCTCTCGGCGATCCGTTCCGGGCGACCGTGGTCCAGGGCCGGCGCGACGAGATCGCGAAGGTGGTCGCGCGTGGCATCGCTCGCGGCGACCTCCGGCCGGACGCCGACGTCGAGATCGCGACCGAACTGCTCGTCGGCCCGGTCTACTTCCGTCTCATTTTCGGTGGTGGGCTCACCCCGGACTTCGCGGCGAACGTGGCGGACGCCGTGTTCCGCGCCTTCCGGGTCTGAACCCCGGCGACCCGGCGACAGGGTGCTCTCGAAGGACCGTCAGCCGGTCGTCCCGGTCGTGGCGTCAGAGATCCCCTCGGGCGCGACGCGGAGCTCCTTCTGCACGGCCGGCCGACCGACACGGCGACGACGATCGTGCAGCGCGTCGTGGATCTCCGCGTGCGTCCGACCGTCGGCGGCGACGGCCGCGGCGGGATGACCGCGGACGCGCCGGGCGGCCGCGCCGGCGGCGGCCAGCGGTGGATGCACGTGCGCGTGGCCGTGCGGATCGATCGCGTACGGCATGCCAGCCGCGAACAGGTCGGTGAAGAGGTCGACGAGCTCAGGATCGAACTGGATCCCGGCGTGGCGACGGAGCTCGGCGATCGCCTGATCGTGGGTGACGCTGTCGCGATACGGACGGCCCGCGACCATTGCCTCATACGCGTCCGCGATCGCGACGATCCGGGCGCCCACGGGGATCTCCCGGCCCGCCAGACCGTGTGGATACCCACGACCGTCGAACCATTCATGGTGGTGGAGGACGATCGTCGCCGCATCGCGGAGCGCGCCTGCCTGCTCGAGGACGACCTGGCCGATCTTCGGGTGCTCCGCGACGACGCGCCACTCCGGCTCGTCGAGCTCGCTCGGCTTGGTGAGGATCTCGTCCGGGATGGCGAGCTTGCCGAGGTCATGGAGGAGGCTCGCCACCCTGATCCGCTCGATCTCGCCGTCCGGCAGGCCGATGGACCGAGCCAGCTCCATCGCCGCGCCGGCGATCATCGAGGAGGGTCGGCCGGCCCAGCCGGGACGCGACTCGAGGGCGGCGGTGAGTGAATCCGTCGCCGCCCCGAATGCTGCCCGCCCGACTTGCGTCGCCTGCTCCCGGGCGCCGGGAGTGATCGCGGCCCGCCGCACGAGACCGTCGTCCTCGAGCTCGTGGAACACGTAGACCTGATCGCGCCCGAGGGCCTTGGCGCTGTACATGGCGTTGTCGGCGTCGCGGACGAGGCCGGTGAGATCGAGATGGCCCCCGAACCCACCGGCGACGCCGGCCGAGAGGGTGATCGAGGCCGCGGAACCGTCCTCGAGGACGACGCTCCGGCGGGCGACGTTGCGACGAAGCTTCTCCGCGAGCGAGGCGGCCGCGTCGACGTCCGTCTCGGGCAGGATGACCATGAACTCCTCGCCGCCGTAGCGGCCGACCATGTCGATCGCCCGGACGCTCGTTCGAAGCGCATCCGAAATCTCACGCAGGACGAGGTCGCCCGCCGCGTGACCGTGGGAGTCGTTCAGGCGCTTGAAGTGGTCCAGGTCGACGATGATGAGCGAGAGCTGATGCCCGTAGCGCGCCGCCCGCTCGATCTCCGCCTCGAGGCGCGTGAGGAGCGCCTGGCGATTGAGGACACCAGTGAGCGGATCGACCGTCGCGAGCGTCCACGCCTCCGTCACCCGTTCGGCGAGTCGACCGAAGCTCGCCCGAAGCCGCGGATCCTCGATGCCCTTTGCCCCGACGAGATGGCGCGCGTCCGTCGCCGCGACGAGGCGCTCCGTGAGCCTGGCGATCCGGCGGGTCTGGCGCCGTCCCACGGTCAGGGCATAGCCCGCGGTCCCGATCAGCGCGCCAATGAAGCCGACCGCGAGCCCGGCCACCGCGAGGGTGAGGCCAGGCGCGAAGTCGACGTGGTCCAGCATGTCTTGTTGAGGATCCCCCGGCGGAGTGATCGTGCCGACGTGGCTGCACGACGGATGTTCGACCCGGGCGGAGCCGGGGACCATAGCGCGATGGTCCGGGCAGGTACCCGACCCGGGCGGTCCGACTCGACGGCCCGAGGCTCACTCGATGGTGAGGGACCCACGAGCGAGGACGGTCGCGTCGGCACTCACGAGGACGTGCTGCCATCGTCGCCCGTCGCTCTGCCAGGAGCGAGCCTGCAGCTCGGAGCCGAGCGAGGCGGGCGCCAGGTACTCGATCCGATAGCGGCGCGGTTCCGCCGCGAGTGCCGCGCCGCCGCCGGCCGCAGCGATCGCCTCCTCCATCCACTCGAGATAGCTCGCGTTGTTCGCGTGTCGGAACGGATCGATCTCGTGCGGCCGGACGGTGAACGACGACGCGGACGCCCCGGCGGGCGGGGCGACCGCATCGAAGCGGGTCGGGACGAACCCCGCCGGTGGGACGGCGAACAGGGCCGGGAACTCGTCGGGGATGCGGGTCGGCATCCCGCGAGCCACCCCGGTCATGACCCAGTCCGTGAGGACTGTGGCGGCGAGGTCGCCGTTCGGCAGTGTGACGTCCGTTCGTCGGCGTGCCATGACCCGCCGGAAGCCGGTGACCTGCATCGTGACCGTCGCGGTCGTCCCCATCGAGATCGGTTCGCGGACCTCGAGGTCGAGCCCGCGGACGAGCCAGGCAAGGCCGCGATCCGCGTACCACTCCCGTCCGAACCCGAGCCGTTCCGAATGGATCCAGGCCGCATCCTGGGTCCAGCGGAGGAGCGTCCCGGCGCGGATCGCCGCATCCGGACCGCACTCGTCGAAACGGGCGCGATAGGGGATCGTCGCCGATGCGTGCTCCTCGGAATCGCTCACGCTGGTGCACCGGCCAGGCGGGCGAGGGTTTCGATCGTCACGATCCTGGTCCCGGCGTGCGGCTCCGTGCGGCCGGCGAGACGGACCCGGCAGGCGAGTCGCGTGTCGAAGACAACCAAGAATACGGCGAGACGCTCGTCCTCGTCGGCGGCATGGGAGCGGGCGTCGTCGAGCTGATGGAGGACGTCGCCATCGATGCCGCGGGCGCTCCATTTGCAGTCGAAGGCCTCCGCCCTGCCCGGCAGCTCGACCGTGACGTCGTACGGATGGATCTCCGCCCGGACGCCGTCGAAGAGGATGCGACGCTCCCGGCGCACGGCCGAGCGCGGACCGCCGTTCGCGGTGAGACGACGGGCGAGGAGCAGCTCCGTGACGGCCTCAACGACCGCGCCGCGGAACTGGCTGCGGACCTGCTCGCCCCTGGCCGCCACCTCGAGCGATGCGCCGAGGAGCGCTTCGGACCGCTCGTCCGGGAAGCAGGTCGGTACCATCTCCCGCCAGAACGACGGGTCGGACGATTCCCCGTTCATCACCGCCCTCGCGAGGACGAGTTGCGCCGGCGACGCGTGCGCCATGAGTTCGGCGAGGCGAGCGACGAGCGGGTCGGCCTGGATCCCCGAATACACGACCGCTCGGGCGTCCGGTGACGCGTCCTGGAAGCGCACCGGCTCAGGCGGCCGGCGCGCGTGACGCGGGACCGCCGACCGGCTCGTCGAGCGCGAGCGCGACGAGGTCCGGGAACGTGGAGAGCCAGTCGATCGCCCGATGCGGATCGGCGATCCGGCCGGCCTCCTCGATCGCGAGGCGGATGGCGGCGGCGCGATCCGTGGCGAGTCGCTCGCCCGCTCGTCGATCCGCGATCTCGTCGAGCCTTCGTCGCTGAGCGGCGGCCAGGTCCGTCACGTAGGTCCACGCATCGTCGATCGCCTCGCCGAGCGATTCGAGTCCAGCGACGGTCTCGACCGCCGCGGCGACGAGGTCTTCGATGGGTTCGCTCACCGGATGAGCGTATCCGAACCGGCGACGGGGGGATCTCGAGAGAGGCAGGCTGGTCGTCGGGAGGTGATCGCCGGGACGTGATCGTCGGGACCTGATCGTCCGGTCAGCGATCTCGCGGCAGGAGAACCGTCCGCCTGCCGATCGCGAAGCGGCGCCCGTCGGCCGGCTCCCGGTCGAGGTCGCGACGAGCCCTCGCGGCAAGGTCGACGAGGGTCGTCCGATGCGCCCCATCCCACGCGGCCGAGTATGCCGCGATCGCCTGCCGCCGGATCGCGGCTGCGACCTCCCGTTCGCCGCGCCGCTCGAGTGCAGCGACTCGGTCGAGGACGGCACGGTACAGTGCCGGGAACTCGTCGTTCGGGGAAAACTGGGCGGGCATGCGTCGAGCATGACCGGTCGCCGCCCCGGACTCGATAGGGAAGTGGTCAGGCGACGGCCGCCGAAGGGACCACCGGCCGGTGCCTCTCGGCACCTCCCGGTGTCGGATCGTGATGAATGGAGGCGATCTCGGTGGATCTCGGACTCTCGGGCCGCGGCGCTATCGTGGGTGGCGCCTCGTCCGGACTCGGCCTGGCGAGCGCCGAGGCGCTCGCTGCGGAAGGCTGCCGGCTCGTCCTCTGGTCGCGCGGCGGTCCGGGGCTCGACGATGCCGCCACGATGCTCCGAACCCGGCATCGCGTCGAGGTCGCCACGGTCGCGGCGGACGCTGCGGACCCGGAAGCGGCCTCGATCGTCGCCGCAGCCGCCCGATCCGCGCTCGGTGACGTCGACATCGTGGTGCTCAACGCGGGTGGGCCTCCACCGGTCGACCCGACCGCCACGGACCCGGCCGGGTGGGCACGCGCGTTCCAGCTCCTCGCCACGACCCCGATCGAACTCGCGACGCATCTCCTGCCCGGGATGCAGGCGCGAAGCTGGGGACGGATCGTCGCGATCCTCTCATCGGGGATCCGGCAGCCGATCCCCGATCTCGTCTACTCGAATGCGGGTCGCAGCGCACTCATGGCCTGGCTCAAGACGACGGCGCGCGGCGTCGCCAGCGGCGGCGTGACGATCAACGGCGTCGTGCCGGGTCGCCTCGAGACGCCGCGGATCGTCTCCCTCGACCGCGGCCGGGCTGAGCGGACCGGCGAGACGGAGGAGGCGGTCCGGGCCTCCCACCTGGCAACGATCCCGGCCGGACGCTACGGCCGCCCTGACGAGCTCGCGAGCCTCGTCGCGTACCTGTGTTCGGAGCGGGCGAGCTACCAGACGGGCACATTCAGCGCCGTGGACGGCGGCCTCATCGCCGGCCTCCCGTGAGGCTCCGCCCACGTTGGATCGAGGGCCACCGGGACTGACTGGTCAGTCCCCCGAGTGTGCGCCGGAGCGGATGGCGAACCGCTCGAACGTTCCGCTCGCCGGCTGCCATACGACACGCACCGCGTCCACCTGCCCTCCGAGCGGGCCGCGCTCGAGGTCCCCGACGAGCGCCTCGAGCGCCTCGAGCGGACCCTCCGCAACGCAGTGTACGGAGCCGTCGATGTCGTTCGCGACCCAGCCGACGAGCCCTCGCCCGATCGCCGCGTCGCGGGCGAAGAACCGAAAGCCGACGCCCTGGACGCGACCCACGACCGTCGCCTCCAGCCGGACTGCCGACCCGTCCGGGTGTCGCCCGCTCACGCCGCGCGAGGAGGTCGGATCGACGGCCAGGCGAGAGCGAGTGAATCGACCGCCAGTTCCGGACTCGCGTTCCCGAGGACGGCCGTCGCCGCTCGATCGAGGCGGACGAGGAAGTCAGCGAGCGAGCGGGGGGCGATCCGCCCGGCGATCGCGACGATCTCCTCGAGGAGCGTCGGATCGTGGAGCCGGCGGACGTCGCCCTGGGCGGCGCGCGCCAGGTCCAGGGCGATGTCGCGCCATGCGTCGAACAGGGCCAGCGCGGCCCGGCGCCGCTCGGCGGCCGGTACGGACCTGGTGGTCGATCCGTCCGCCGTCGGATCTGCGGCTGGAGACCCGATCGGTGCGCCATCAGCGCTCGCCGCGTCGCTCGCCGTCGCGGCACGATCGGCGTCCTGCCGGGGCGCGCGACGACCGCGAGACGAGGGCCCGGCCCCCACGAGGCCCCCGACGAGTGCCGCGTCGAGGACGGCCGCCCGGCCGAGAAGACCGCGGACGACCGAGAGCCGGCCCGTCGGAGCGGCGGACAGAAGGTCGAGCAGGCCGCGATCGATCTCGCCACGCACCATGACCACCTCCGGAGCGACGGCGTAAGCGTGGGCGATGCCCGGTCGACCGCCGGCGAGCCTCGCGAGACGGGACGCCGTCGGCGGATCGGCTATCTCGAGGTCGGCGAGCCAGCGCTCGATCTCGCGCGTGGCGACGGTCCCGAGCCGGATCCGGGCGCAGCGCGAGCGGATCGTCGGCAGGAGCCGATCCTCATCGTCCGCCGCGAGGATGAGGTGGACGCCGGGCGGAGGCTCCTCGAGGAGCTTCAACAGCGCGTTCTGGGCATCCTCGTTCATCCGATGGGCGCCCTCGACGAGCGCCACCCTGGCTCCTCCCTCGAGCGGCGACAGCGCGAGCTCGCTGGTCAGCTCACGGATGCCGGGCCGCGGGTCGGTCGGCGTGGCGGCGATCCTGATCTGGTTCCCGGCCCCGCCCGGGCTGAGCCGGTGGAGGTCGGGGTGGTTGCCGTGGGCGACGAGCCGGCACGCCCGACACGACCGACAGGGTCTGACCGCCGACCCGCTGGCTCCGCAGAGCAGGAGTGCCCCGATGTCGAGCGCGAGCGTCGTCTTGCCGACCGACGGCGGTCCGACGATGAGGAGCGCGTGCGGGAACCCACGCCTCGCCATCGCCCGGACGGCGCGGACGGCGGCCGGCTGCCCGCGTGTGAGCATGCCGGCCCCCGGGTCGTCGTCCGTCGTCGAGCGCGCCGGTCTCACGCGCCGACCACCCTCAGCCCTCGGTCGGCACGGCCTTCGCGCGCACGGCGCGCCGCCTCGCAGCCGTCGGCACGGCAGTGTCCGGAGGCAGCGACGCGGCCGGCGCGTCGACGGCCGAGGCCGTCCCGGGCGCCTTCGCCCGTGTGGCGCGACGCCTGGCCACCGGCTGGTCGCCCGCGGCGGCGGACGACGAGGCGGGCACGTTCGACTCGTTGGCCGGCGTTGCGGAGGTCCTGGCCCGCGTCGTCCGTGGCCGTGTCGGTGCCAGCTCGGCGGTGGTCGAGGCGGATCCGGCGGCGCTCGTCCGCTCCGCGATCGCAGCGGTCATCGGGACCGCGTCGACCGGCTCCGCCGAAACACGGGGTCGTCGCGGACCGCGAGCCTTCGGGGTGGCCACATCGGTCTCGGTGGCAGGCACCGGCATCGCGCTCCCGGCCGCGGGCGTGCGTCCGGATGGGCGAGGTCGGTTCCCGGCGCCCACAGCCAGCTGGGCGCGCAGCATCGCCTCGAGCTCCGGTGGGACCTCGCTCCAGCCTTCGCCCGGTCGCGGCGCACCACCGATGCGATCCGGTCGATCGCTTCGGCCCGGGCCCTGACCCGGGCCGCGTTCGTCGCGCCGTCCGACGTCGCGACGGACGCCCTCGGTTCGAGCGACGGTGCGGCCACTCACGTCCGGATACCGATTGATTCCGCCGGTGAGACCGCCTCCGCTCCGGTTGCCGAATCGCTCCCGGTCGACCGCTGCGGCATACCCGCTCCGGACGCCGCGCGCACCGCCCGTCCGACCGACGGAACGCGTCCCCCCGTGCCGCTCGGCGATGAGGTATTCCGGGATCGCCGGCTCGTCGTCGAATTCCTCGTCGAGGGCTGCGTCCCGCCGCGGGCTCGATGTCTGGCGCTGACCGAGCTGGGAGTCCCAGACCGATCCGAACGCCGCCGGCTTCGCCGTGCGAGGCGCGACCGGCTGCTCCGCGGCGAGGATCTCCACACCACGATCGTCCTGCTCCACCGTCGAGCCTGGTGGGACGAGCTCTCCTTCGGCCCGTCCTCGCCCCCGGCCGCGGCCCCGCCCGCCGCGACGACGACGCCGCCGGCCGTCCTCCCCGAGGATCTCGTCCGCTGGCTCCGTTCGCTCCTCGACGACGTCCTCCGGACCAGCGACGACGTCGGCGACCGGCCGGACGCGCGACAGCTTCTCGCCGGGCAGGGCGACCATCGCCGGCCGTGCGATCGCGGCGGTGGATCCTTCGTCCGCGACAGGAGCTGGCCGACTGCGTCCTCGACCGGACGCCCGCTCGGCCGCGACCGGACGCTCGGCCGCGACCGGACGCTCGCCTTCGGTCGCGCGACCGCGTCGGCCGCGGCCGCGACCCGCTCCCGTCCCCTCAGTCTGCTTGTCCGGCACCTCAGTCATGGACAGATCCTCGTCGTCCGTGGCGACGCGTCGTCCGGATCGCGACGATCCCTTCTCGACCTTTGCGATCTGGGTGATGTCCGTGAAGAGGTCGGCGACCTCCATGAGGTCCGACGAGGTGTTGCCGCGAAAGCTGATGACCTCGCAGCGGACGCCCATCTCCTGGACCGCCCGGATGGCCGGGGCGAAGTCCCCGTCGCCGGACACGACGATGGCGATGTCGAGGTTGCGGGCCGTCTTCATCATGTCGACGACGAGCTCGATGTCGAGATTCGCCTTGACTTTCCCGTCACCATACTTGCGGATGTCCTTGCTCACGACCTTGTAGCCGTGGCGACGGAGGAAGTCGTGGAAGTTCCGCTGATTCTCGTTGTCAGGATCGAGGCCCGTATAGGCGTACGCCCGCACGAGATCCCGCCCGGCGGTCGCCGACTTGAGCATCGTCACGTAATCGATGTCGACGCCGGCCGACTTGGCCGCATAGAAGATGTTCGCCACGTCCACGAAGACGGCGACGTTCTTGCCCACTCTGACTCCTCAGGGCTGTATGGGGCCGGCGCGATGACCGCTGCTCGGCGTCCCGGATGGTTCAGCTGCGACGCGCGACGGCCTTCGTCACGGCCACGGATCGACTCATGCTCGGACCGGCATCGATGAATCCCTTGTCCTCCCACCGGGTCCGCTCGGCGGGATCGTCGGGTCGCGGCGCCTCGACCTCGGCGCAGGCCTTGTTGCGCGCCGACCGGAGGATCTCCTCGAGGAGCGCCCCCGTCACTCGGTCGACGTCGTGTCCCGGATCGACGACGAACAGGTCCACCACACCGACGAAACCGCCGGCGCGGACGGACGGCCGGAGCGCGAGGACCGCGCCGCCGACCATCTCGCGTCGCGCTTCCGCGACGATGACACTGGCCTGCGGCAGGTAGACGAGCTGGCGCAGGAGGTCCGCCGCGGCGAGCGGACCCGACCCCTCGGTCGCCCACGAGGAGACCTCGCAGAGCGCGACGAGCCGGTCGATGTCCGTGATGCGGGCCGCTCGGACCTGATATTCCACGCGGACGGGTACAACCTCGCGAGGTGGTGGCCGCCGGAGCTGTCTCGCCCCGGATCGAATCCCGGGAGCCGGCAGCGGAGGGACCGCACGGGGGTCGCGTCCGACGATGACGTCGGCTGCGGCCGATCCGGGTCGCTCGTGGACCGGTGTTGCAATCGGCTGGCCACTCGGTAATATACGGCATCGCTTCGGCGGCTACCTGCGCGCCGCCCGGCCTCGTCATCCGCGACGCTGTCGTAACGCACCACCGCCTCCCCCGATGAACGGCCGCGTCCCATCGCCGCCGGATCGTCGGGATACGAGGGCGAAGGGCGCCGTCAGCCCGCCGGATGACGATCCCGAGGTGCTGCGCGGGCTGTCGACCGGCGCGTCGACCGGCAGTCGCCGGTCGATGAGCGATCAGGAGGAGACAGTTCATGAAAGTCACCAAGCTCGGCGCGCTCGCGTCCGGTGCGGTGCTCGTCCTTGGCGCGTGCAGCAGCGCGGCCACCCCGAGCCCGTCCACCAGCGGCGCCGCCTCGACAGCACCGTCCGCGGCCACATCGGCCGCCGCCAGCGGCGGCGCGACGAAGGGCACGATCCACATCGCGATCAGCCTCCCGCTCCAGGGCAGCGAGCTCGCGGCATCCCAGCCGATCATCAACGGCGTCCTGCTCGCGGTGAAGCAGGCCGGCGGCACGGCCGGCGGATACACCGTCGACGTCCCGCAGTCGGCGATCTACGACGACGCCCTCAACGGCGCGCACGATCCGCAGACCGGCGCGGCGAACATGACGAAGATCGTCGCGGACGCGAGCACCGTGGCCGTGGTCGCGTCGCTCAACTCGAACGTCGCCCAGGCGGAGATCCCGATCTCCAACGCGGCCGGCCTGCTCCAGTGCTCACCGGCCAACACGAACCCGGGGCTCACACAGGGCGCCCCCGCGGCCCAGCTCCGGACCAAGCCGAACAACTACATCCGCGTCGTCACCACGGACAACCTCCAGGGTCCGGCGGCCGCCCAGTACATCATCCAGACGCTCGGCAAGAAGTCCGTCTACATCATCGACGACACCGAGACCTACGGTAAGGGCATCGCCGACGCCTTCGAGGCCGAGTTCAAGAAGGAAGGCGGCACCGTCGTCAAGCACGACGCCGCTCCCAAGACGACGAACGACTACGTCTCGATCATGACCGCGGCAGCGGCCCTCAAGCCGGATTCCATCTACTTCGGCGGCGTCACCGCCACCGGCGGCGCACGGATCCTCCTCGCGGCCGCCCAGGCCGGCCTCGGGAATGTCCCGTTCGTCGGCGGCGATGGCATCAATGACGGCTCTGGCCAGACGAAGGACTCGTTCCTCAACCTGGCGGGTGCCGCTGCGGCGAACGCATTCAGCACGCTCGCCGGCATCGGCGACTTCCCGGGCAAGGTCCAGTTCAACACCGACTACAAGGCCGCCTACGGCCAGGACGCGACCGGCTATGCCGGGATGGGATACGCCTGCGGCCAGGTCATCCTCGACGCGATCAATCGCGCCGCGGCGACCAACCCCGCGGACATGGCCGGCCTCCGCGAGGCGGTCCGCGTCGCAGCCACGGATACGTCGCATAGCTATACGACGATCCTCGGCCCGGTCACGTTCGACGCGAACGGCGACACGAGCCAGCACATCGTCTCGATCTACGCCGTCGATCCGACGGCAGCGGGCGGCAAGGGCGACTGGGTCTTCAAGATCCAGGTCAACTACGGCGCCAAGTAGCACCAGCCACTGACCGGCGAGGCCGGGGCTCTTCGAGCCCCGGCCTCGCACTATCCGCCCGCTCACCTGATCGGAGGTCGAGGACGTGACCGCGGTCGCAGCGAGCCCCGCCAGGCTGGTGGATCCGCGCCGGCGGAACGCCAGGTTCATCGTCGCCGCGATCGCCCTCGTCGCCTGCTATTCCCTGTTCCTCTGGGGAGCCCTCGTCCTCACCCAGGGCCTGCCCGTCGACGCATCGTTCCGGCTCGCCCTCCAGCAGACGGCCAACGCGCTGTCCATCGGGTCGATCTACGCGCTCATCGCCCTCGGCTACACGATGGTGTACGGCATCATCGAGCTCATCAACTTCGCCCACGGCGACATCTTCATGATCGGCTCCTTCCTCGCCGTCATCGTCACCGGCTACATCGGTGGTCAGAGCGGCCCGATCACGAACAACCTGCCGCTCCTCGTCATCCTCATCGTCGGCGCGCTGCTCTTCACGATGCCGATCGTCGGCGTCCTCAACATGCTCATCGAGCGCGCCGTCTACCGGCCCCTGCGGAACGCGCCGCGCCTCACCCCGCTCATCACCGCGATCGGCATGTCGTTCATCCTCCAGAACGTCGCCCTCGTCATCGCCGGCAGCGGGGACCGCTCCGCGCCGCAGATCTTCCCGCTCACCTGGCAGGTCGACCTCGGTGGCGCGAACATCCCGCTCCTCTCGATCTTCGTGTTCGTCCTCGCGATCGTCCTCATGGTCGCCCTCCAGACGTTCGTCTCCCGGACCCGACTCGGGCGGGCGATGCGCGCGACGGCCCAGGACCGCGAGGCATCGGCGCTCATGGGTGTGGACCTCAACCAGACGATCGCCCTGACGTTCCTCCTCGGCGGCATGCTCGCCGGCGCGGCCGGCGTGGTGTGGGGCCTCACCCACGGCTACGTCCGGCAGGACCTCGGCTTCAACGCCGGGCTCAAAGCCTTCACCTCCGCGGTCCTCGGCGGGATCGGCAACATCGCGGGGGCGGTGCTCGGCGGCTTCGTCATCGGCTTCATCGAGAACTTCGCGAGCTCGATCGGCTTCTCCCGCTGGTCCGAGTTCCTCACCTTCATGGTCCTCACGTTCGTCCTCATCTTCCGGCCGTCCGGCATCCTCGGCCAGCAGCTCGGTGACCGGGCATGAGCACGGCGGTGGCGAAGCGGAGAGGGCCGACCTGGCGTGAGGCACTCGCCACCCACGCCGAGCAGCACCGATCGACGACGGTGATCGTGAGCATGCTCATCGCGGGCGTCCTCATGATCTTCCTGCCCAAGGTCCCTCCGCTCACGTTCCTCCAGCCGGCGCAGCCGTGGTACGACTCGTTCGCGAACGCCGGGGTCTTCGTCCTCCTCGCCCTCGGCCTCAACGTCGTCGTCGGGATGGCGGGGCTCCTCGATCTCGGGTACGCGGCGTTCTTCGCGATCGGCGCCTACACGTACGCCTTCGCGGACTCGCCATTCAGCCATAACCACTATCCGTTCCTGCCGATGCTCCTCATCGGGGCCGGGGTCGCGGCGATGTTCGGCATCGCCCTCGGCGCGCCGACACTGCGGCTCCGCGGCGACTATCTCGCGATCATGACCCTCGGCTTCGGTGAGATCGTGCCGATCGTCTTCCTCAACGCGGACCCGTACACCCAGGGCACGAATGGGATCGGCGGCATCTACCGCCCCGAACCGCTGCCGCTCGTCGGCGAGTTCGGGGCGCTCACGCCCTTCGCCTACTTCATCGTCATGCTCGTCATCATCACGATCGTCATGATCCTCATGTATCGGCTCCAGGATTCCCGGATCGGGCGATCGTGGATGGCGATCCGGGAGGACGAGCTCGCCGCCGCCGCGAACGGGATCAACACGGTCACGACGAAGCTCCTCGCCTTCGCCCTCGGAGCGACGACGTCCGGGCTGGCCGGCGTCTTCAACGCGTCCAAGCTGACGATCGTGTCGCCGGACCAGTTCGCCTTCACCGTCTCATTCACGGTCCTCGCGATGGTCATCATCGGCGGGATGGGCAACATCTGGGGCGTCGCGGTCGGAGCGTTCGTCGTCTTCAACATCCAGTCGGTCGTCCTCAAGCAGCTCAACACTGTCTTCGGGGCCCTCGCCACGGCCACCGCGTCCATCCCGGGCCTCCACGACGTGACGAACTTCGTCGCGCACATCAACTTCCTCAACTACCAGTTCCTCCTCTACGGCCTCGCCCTCGTCCTCATGATGCTGTTCAGGCCCGAGGGTCTCTTCCCGAGCCAGCGGCGGCGGCGCGAGCTCCACGTCGCGGACGAGCTCGGCGGGCCGGATGAGGCCGTCGCTCCCGCCGTCCTCGGCTCGCTCGGCGAGACGTCGGGCGCGGAGGAGGAGTTCGGGGAAGAGGCGGGCGAGGGCGCGCGAGGAGACCGATCGTGACCGACCTCCTGCTCGACGCGCGCGGCGTGACCAAGCGCTTCGGCGGCCTCGTAGCCGTCAACAACATCGACTTCACGATCCCGGCGCGGTCGATCGTCAGCCTCATCGGCCCGAACGGCGCGGGCAAGACGACGTTCTTCAACATCATCGCCGGGATCTACGATCCCACCTCCGGCCGGATCGACTTCCGGGGGCGGACGATGATCGCCCACCCGCGGCGAGCGTGGCTCGAGCCGCTCCTCTGGCTCGTGCCGCCGGGGATCGTCTTCGCCCTCACGTGGCTCCTCAGCACCAGCGGCCTCAGCGGTCCGATCGTCGTCCTCGGCGCCGTGATCGGGCTCGTCGTGCTCCTCGGGACGCTCGTCACCGGCGTCGCCAGACCGCCGTATTACCAGCGGAACCTCGTCCGCTTCGGGATCTTCCGCAGCGCGCGCCCGAACGACATGGTGGTCGTGGGCCTCGGTCGGACGTTCCAGAACATCCGGCTCTTCCAGAATATGACGGCCCTCGAGAATGTCCTCGTCGGGATGCATACGAAGCTCAAGGCGACCTGGCTGGACGCGATGCTCTCGACGCCGCTCGACCGGCGCGAAGAGGCGGAGGCCCGCGTCCGGGCGGCCGGATTCCTCGCCCTCGTCGGGCTGGCGGACCGTGGTCCAGAGCTCGCGAAGAACCTGCCCTACGGCGACCAGCGGCGCCTCGAGGTGGCCCGCGCACTGGCCTCCGAACCTGCCCTTCTCCTCCTCGACGAACCGACGGCCGGCATGAATCCGCGCGAGACGGCGGACATGACGGCGCTCATCGGCAAGCTGCGCAACGAACTCGGCCTGACCATCCTCCTCATCGAGCACGACATGCGGGTCGTGATGGGCATCAGCGACCGCGTCACCGTCCTCGACCACGGCGAGAAGATCGCGGAGGGGACACCGGAAGAGGTGCGACGGGATCCCAAGGTCATCGAGGCGTATCTCGGGACGCCAGCCGCATGACGGCCGTGAACGCAGCCTCGACATCGCGCTCGGCACCGGCCGACGGCTCGGCCGAGCCGATGCTCGTCCTCGATCGTGTCCACACCTACTACGGCCACATCCACGCCCTGCAGGGTGTCTCGATCACGATCGGGCGAGGCGAGATCGTCACCCTCATCGGCGCGAACGGCGCCGGCAAGACGACGACGCTCAAGACGATCAGCGGGCTGCTCCATCCGCGTGCCGGATCGGTCACGTTCGAGGGGCGGGACATCAGTCGGACCGCGGCCCATCACCTCGTCCGGGACGGAATCGGCCACGCCCCGGAGGGCCGCCGGATCTTTCCGCGCCTCAGTGTCCTCGAGAACCTGCAGATGGGCGCGTTCACCCGCGACCAGAAGACGATCGGACCGGACATCGAACGCGTCTTCACCCTGTTCCCGCGACTCCGCGAGCGGACGCATCAGCTCGGCGGGACCCTGTCGGGCGGAGAGCAGCAGATGCTCGCCATCGGCCGGGCATTGATGAGCCAGCCGCGGGTGCTCCTCCTCGACGAGCCGTCGCTCGGGCTTTCACCGATCCTCGTCCAGCAGGTGTTCGACACGATCCGCGAGATCAACGCGCTCGGCACGACGGTCCTCCTCGTCGAGCAGAACGCGCTCCAGGCACTGAACATCGCCCATCGCGGCTACGTCCTCCAGACCGGGACGATCGCACTCGAGGGTCCGGCGCGCTCGCTCATCGCCGACCCGATGGTCCGGAAGCTCTACCTCGGCGAGGACTGAGGACCGAGGACCGTCTCGCTTCAGCGCGGTTCCGGCTCGTGGTGGATCTCGAGGACCGCGCGACCGAGCCCGACGATCCCGATCGCCACGATGACCAGCCCCGGGGCGTGGTCAGGTCGGAGTGCGTCGAGCGGGCCCTCCGCGATGAGGGCGGCCAGCCGGACGATGAAGCCGACGAAGGCGACCACGACGACGATGAGGTAGGCCGGCCATCGGTCGAGGCCGATCGGTCGCTCGCTCGTGAACGGCAGGCTCACGAGGGCCAGCATCGCGAGCGCCGCGAGGAACACGAGGAGGCCCGTTCCCACGAAGGCGTTGTCGCTGTATGGCGGAAGGCCATCCGCGCCGCCGACGGTCGACCAGGGGACGAGGCAGCCGACGAGCGTGACGATGGCGAATGCCGCGGCGATGCGACGCCCACGCCCGAGCGGACGACGGTGCATCGTCACTCGGCCGCTCCGTACACCTCGGGACGAAGGACGCCCACGAAGCGGAGGTTCCGATAGATCTCGCCGTAGTCCAGCCCGTAGCCAACGACGAACTGATCCGGGATGGTGAAACCGGTGTAGTCCACGGGGATCTCGACAAGCCGGCGCGCCGGCTTGTCGAGGAGCGTGCAGATCCGGAGCGACTGTGGACCCTTGCCGCGGAGGTAGCGGAGGAGATAGTTGAGGGTGAGGCCGGTGTCGATGATGTCCTCCACGAGGAGCACGTGCTCGTCGGCGATGGTCGCCGAGAGGTCCTTGAGGATGCGCACGAGGCCGGTCGACTCGGTCGTGCTTCCGCCGTAGGAGCTCACCTCCATGAGATCGATCCGGAGCGGGATGTCGATCTCGCGCATGAGGTCGGCCATGAACGGGAGCGATCCCTTGAGCACGCTGACGAGGGTGAGACGGCGACCGGCATAGTCCGCGCTGATCTGGCGGCCGAGCTCGGCGACCCGCGCCCGGATCCGGTCCTCGGAGACGAGGACCTCGGCCACGTCGGCCCGCAGGTCGGTGGTCTCGCGCATCCCCTGGTCAGCGCTCCGTCGCAGCCGCGACGGCGTCCGCGGCAGGGCTCGCATCCGGACCCACGCGGACGGTCCGGCGGCGGGTGCGGTGGACGCGCGCAGGCGCATCCACGGTGGCCGCCTCGGCCGCAGGCGCAATGGCCGCGCTCGTTGCCCCCCGACGGTGGGCCGGCGTCGCCTGACCGAGCGTGCCGGTCATCTCGTCAATCAGGGCGACCTTGCCATATTTCAGCATGAGCGCCCGGAAGTCACGGCCGTAGAACAGCTTGATCCTGATGTCCGGGTAGAGCTCGCGAAGACGGCGGAGCTTCCGGTTCTTCTTTCGGACGAGGCTCTGCCTGAGGGTCGTCATCTCGACGTACAGCTCGAGATCGGGCAGCCAGAAGTCGGGCGAGAAGCTCTCGACGACAGCCCCCTGAAGGTCCCACAGGATCGGAAACGTCCGCGGCTCGTATTCCCAGCGGACGCCGTAGAAGTCGAGGATCCGGGCGAACTCCGCCTCGCTCGCGTGGGCGAAGCCCGGGAGGTCCTGGCTCGAGGCGGGCCCCGCACCGAGTGCGAGTCGACTCACGGGCGGCCGCGACGGGGACGGGACGGACGGCACCGATGCTCCATCGGCGGTGAGTGTACCGCGCGGCGGGCTGCCGCGGCGGGCTTGTTCGGACATACCCCCTGGGGGTATGATCGGGTCATGACCGGAACCGAACGACGCAGCAGGCCCACCCCGCCACCCGCCGCGGATTTCCGCCACTCCTACTCGAAGGACAAGTCGCTGCTCGCGCGGCGACTGTCGCGGATGGAAGGACAGGTCCGTGGGATCGCCCGGATGATCGAGCGGGAGGAGTACTGCGTGGACATCCTCCAACAGACCGCTGCGCTTCGGGCAGCGGTCGACGCCCTGTCGATCCTCGTCCTCGAGGATCACGTCCAGGGGTGTGTCCGCACCGCCGCGGAGCGCGGGGAGGCGGATGCGTACGTGGACGAGGTCATGGACGTCGTTCGACGGACCCTCGGGCGGCCGGTCCGGGCGGGCCGACCGGCCTGACGACGCGCCGCAACGGGTTGGTTATCCACGAACATGTGGACAGCCTGGGGATTGGTGGATAAGCCCGTTGACACCCCGTTGACGCACCCGTAACGTCCGGCTTCCGCACGCGGGTCGAGGCCGTCGGGCACCGTCGCTCGCGAGGGGTCCGGGGAAACCCGGACCGTGACCGGACGGGCCGCGGAAGACCGACGCTGACCCACCGCGCGTGCGCCGTACGACGACGCCGGGAACGGAGCGCAGGCGGACCTCGCGCACGGCCCACAGGGAGGTGCGTGACCCACCGCCGCGACCCGCTCCCGACGGACGTCGAAGCATCGCCGGCCCTGCCGGAGCGCTTCCACGAGACCATCGCCGAGGGCCTCCTGTCGATGGGCCTGACGCTCGACCCGGCGGTTCTCCAGGCGATCTCCGACCACGTGCGGCTCCTCCTCGCGTGGACGGAGGCGATCAACCTCACCGCGATCCGCGACCCCGTCGCGGTGGCCAGGGACCACGTCCTCGACAGCCTCACCGCGATCCCGCTCCTGCGGCGGCACGGCGCGGCGCCGATCCTCGACCTCGGGTCCGGCGGCGGATTCCCGGGCCTGCCGCTCGCACTGGCCCTCGGCTCGGAGCGAGCCCTGCTCGTGGAGTCCGTCGGCAAGAAGGCACGCTTCCTCGCGACCGTGATCGACGCACTCGGCCTGCGCCCACGGGTCGCCGTCGCCGCGACGCGCATCGAGACCCTCGCGGCGGATCGCCATCATCGAGCCCACTGGCCGATCCTCACCGCCCGCGCGGTCGGGCCGCTCGCCGAGCTCATCGAGCTCGCCGCGCCGCTCGCCACCACCGGTGGCGTGCTCGTCGCCTGGAAGCGGCGGCGAGATCCGACCGGGTTCGCGGAGCCTACCGGGCGAGGCGGCAGGATCGACGGATCGCTCGTCGGAACGGCGGGTGAGTTCGATGCCGCGCGACGGAGCGCGGACCTGCTCGGCTTCGCCGAGCCGGTCGTTCACCCTGTCCACCTCGCGGGCCTCGGCGACCACGTCCTCGTGGTCGTCGACAAGATCGCTGCGACGCCGCCCGGTTACCCGCGCGACCCCGCGCTGCGCAAGCGACGCCCGTGGTGACGGCGCTACCCTGACGCGATGCTCCTCGCGATCCTCTCCGACATCCATGCGAATCGCGCCGCTCTCGAAGCCGTCCTCGCCGCTGCGGGACCCGTCGACGGGATCCGGGTCCTCGGCGACATCGTCGGCTACGGACCGGATCCCGACGCCGTCGTGGAACTGCTCGCCAACCGCGGGGCGACCGGCGTGCGCGGCAATCACGATCTGGCGGCCCTCGACGGCGAGGGGGTCGACTGGTTCAACCCGGACGCTCGGGCGGCGATCGAATGGACGCGGCACACGATCGGCGAGACGACCCGCTCCTGGCTCGCGGCTCTCCCGGAACGCCTCGTCGACGGACCGTTCACCCTCGTCCACGGGAGCCCCCGAGATCCCACCTGGGAGTACATCGTGGACGCCGGCATCGCCGGCGAGAACCTCGTCCATCTCGCGACCCGGCACTGCCTCTTCGGCCACACGCACATCCCGCTCGCGTTCCTGCGGCATGAGGACGGGATGCGCGAGCTCCCGGCGGCGAGCAGCCCGCTGACACTCGACGAGCGGACCGCGTTCGTCAACCCGGGCAGCGTCGGACAACCGCGGGACGGCATCCGGGCGGCGAGCTGGCTCCTCCTCGACACTGCCGGACCCACGGTGACGTGGCGACGGACCCCGTACGACATCGCCGCCACGCAGGCAGCGATGCGATCGGCCGGCCTCCCTCCACGGCTCATCGCCCGGCTCGACCGAGGCGCCTGATGACCGGCGGCCGACGCCCGCTCAAGGGGCGGAAGATCGCGGACCGACGCCTGCGGGTGGACCGACCCCACGCGGCCTACTTCCGGTACACGGGCCAGGGGTCGCTCGTCGCGAAGGAGGCAGCGAGCCGGCCGCTCACGCCAGCCGGTCGGATCGTCGCCCGGGTCAAGGCCGTCGCACTCGGCCGCCCGCTCTCGAACGAGGAGGAGATCGGCGAGCGCCTCGCGAAGAAGAAGGCCCTCGCGATCTTCAGCTCCGATGCGATCTCCTCGTCCGCCTACGCGACGGAGGAGATCCTCCGCGTCCTCATCGTCGCCGCCGCGGCGGGAGCCCTCGCCTACTCGATCGCGGTCTCGGTGGCCATCGCCGTCATGCTCACCGTGGTCTCCATCTCGTACCGACAGGTCTGTCGCGCCTACCCCTCGGGAGGCGGCGCCTACATCGTCGCGCGTGAGAACCTCGCCCCGATGGCCGGCCTCATCGCGGCCGCCGCCCTGCTCATCGACTATGTCATGACGGTGGCGGTCTCGACCGCGTCGGCGATCCAGCAGATCCAGTCGGTCGTGCCACAGGCCTACGACTACCGGATCGAGATCGCCTTCGTGTCGATCTCGCTCATCACGATCGGCAACCTGCGCGGCCTCCGGGAATCGGGAAACATCTTCGCCGTCCCGACGTACCTGTTCGTGGGCCTCGCGCTGCTCATCGTCGCGGTCGGGCTCAGCCGGATCGTCGGCGGCACCGCCGCCCCGATGCTTCCGCAGCCGGGGGCCGTCCAGCCGGGCACGGAAGCGCTCGGCCTGTTCCTCCTCCTCAAGGCCTTTGCGGGCGGCTCCGTCGCCCTCACCGGCGTGGAGGCCATCGCCAACGGGGTGCCCGCCTTCAAGCCCCCCGAGGCGAAGAACGCAGCGAACACGATGATCTCGATGGCCGTCATCCTCGGCGTCATCTTCATCGGCCTGACGATCATCGCCCATGCCTATGCGATCGTGCCGAGCCAGGACAACAGCGGCGGTCCGACCGTCGTCGCGATCATCGCCGCCACCGCCCTCGGTCTGAACAGCCCACTGTTCATCCTGTTCCAGGCGAGCACAGCCCTCATCCTGTTCCTCGCCGCGAACACGAGCTTCAACGCGTTCCCGCGACTCGCCGCGATCCTCGCCGCGGACGGCTACATGCCGCGCCAGTTCAGCTTCCGGGGCGACCGGCTCGCCTACAGCTGGGGCATCGTCCTGCTGGCCGCCGTCGCGTTCGGCCTCCTCGTCATCTTCAACGGCGACACCCACGCGCTCATCCCGCTGTACTCGGTCGGCGTCTTCGTCTGCTTCACGCTCTCGCAGACCGGGATGGTCCGCCACTGGCGCAGGGTCCGCGAGGCGGGCTGGCGGTGGCGAGCGCTCGTCAACGCGTTCGGCGGCGTCCTCACGGCGGTGGTCCTTGCCGTCGTCGTCGCGGTGAAGTTCCGCGACGGCGCGTACCTCGTCGTCATCCTCATCCCCGTCCTCGTCAGCCTTATGCTCTTCATCAACCGACAGTACGCCGCGTCGAGGCGCCAGCTCGCACTCCGCCCGGACCAGGTGATCGGACCGCCACATCGCGCGGAACGGGTCGTCATCCCCATCCCGACCCTCAACCGGGCAGTCGTCCAGGCCGTCAACGTCGGCCGTTCCATCAGCGACGACGTCCGGGCGGTCTACATCTCGGACGCCCCGGACGACGCGGCTGCGATGCGGGCGGAGTGGGATCGGCGAGTCCCGGGCGTTCCGCTCGTCGTCGTCGAGTCTCCGTACCGGGCGCTCGTCGGTCCGCTCATCGCCTACCTCGACGTGCTGGACCGAGGCGGGGCGTCCGATCATGACGCACCGATCACGTTCATCGTCGTCCCCGAATATGTCGCCCGCAACTGGTGGGAGCGGATCCTTTACAACCAGTCCTCCAAGCGTCTTCGCAAGGCCCTCCTCGGTCGACCGAACACGGTCGTCGTCAACGTCCCCTACCGGCGCGAGGACGCGGCGTCGTTCGACCACCAGCCCGGGGAGGCGCCGGATACCGTCGAGCCCTGAGCGGCCCGCCGGCTCCGGTCGGGCCCGGGCGGTGGTATCGTGACCGCCGCGTCGACGCCGGACAGGCGCCGACCACCGCAAACCGACCATCATCCGCGCGGTCGAAGCGGCGTTTCCGACCTCGCACCCCGCTCATCCGGGAGCCCACCCACCGGTGTCCGACCATGAACCGCAGACCGCCATCCGGTGCGCCGTCGTCGCTCTGAACGGCGGGCCGAGCGACCCCCGGATCGTCCGGCTGGCGATCGACCTCGCCCGCCCCTCGAAGTCGATCCTCGTCGGCGTCCACGTCGTGGAGATCGACTGGACCCTCCCGCTCGACGCGGACGTGGCCGGTCGGTCGGAGGACACCCAGCGCGTCCTCGACCTCGCCGAGCAGATCGCCGATCACGCCCGCTACCGGATCGAACCGGTGCTCCTCCAGGCCCGGGATGTCGGCGCGGCGCTCGTCGACGAGGCCACGGAGCGGTCCGCCGACCTCCTCATCCTCGGCCTGCCGTACCGCAAGCGGTTCGGCGGCGACTTCGCGATCGGGCGGACCATCCCGTATGTCCTGAAGAACGCCCCGTGCGCCGTGTGGGTCGTGCGGGACCCCATCCCCGAGGAGGGACCATGAAGGCGGTCATCGTCGGCTGTGGCCGCGTCGGCGCGGTCGTCGCCGAGTCGTTCGATCGAGCCGGCCATCAGGTGATCATCATCGACCGTTCGACCGCGGCATTCGACAAGCTCGACTCCTCGTTCAAGGGGGAGGCAGTCCGGGGCGACGGCACGGACGAGGACGTGCTCCGCCGCGCCGGAGCCGAAGGGGCGGACCTGTTCCTCGCGCTCACCGAGGGCGACAATCGGAACACCATGTCCGCCCAGCTCGCGCTCGAGGCACTCGGGGCGCAGCGCGTCGTCGCCAAGATCAACGATCCGCTCCGGGCCGACGCATATGCCGACCTCGGCATCGCCACGATCTGCCGGACCGACCTGATGCTCGACGCGATCCTCGATTTCGCCGGGCTTCCGAACGGCGGACCGCGGGGCGTGCTGCGCCCGAAGGGGACCCACCCGGGCGGCACGCATCACGAACCGGCGCCCGCGACCGGCGCCGCCACGACGGAGGGCTGACCATGTTCGTGCTCGTCGTGGGTGGCGGCAAGGTGGGCTACTACCTGGCCAAGGAGCTCGTGGAGGCCGGTCACGAGGTGGTCCTCCTCGAGAAGGACCGAGCGCGGGCCGATCAGATCGCGGACGAGATCGGTTCGATCGTGCTCGCCCACGACGGCTGCGAGGGCAAGTACCTCGGCGAGGCCGGGGCGAACCGGGCCGACATCGTCGCCGCGGTGACGGGCGACGACGAGGACAACCTCGTGATCTGCCAGATGGCGAAGCATCACTTCGACGTCCCGCGCACGATCGCCCGCGTGAACAATCCGAAGAACGAGTCCCTGTTCAAGCACCTCGGCGTCGACGAGATCATCAGCCCGACCCGGATGATCCTCGGCTCGATCGAGCAGGACATCCCGGTCCACGAGCTCCTCCACCTCGGCACCCTCGGCGGGTCGGATCTCGAGCTCATCGAGGCGCCGCTCCAGGCCGGCTCGCCCGCCATCGGCCGGTCGCCGAACGACCTGACGATCCCCGAGGGATGCGCGCTGTTCGCCGTCGTCCGGGCCGGGCGGGCGATGCCGCTCCGCGCGGACATGACGCTCGCGGTCGGCGACAAGGTCATCGCGATCGGGCGCGCAGAATGCGAGGCGGCCCTCCACAGCCAGCTCATGGGCGAGACCGAGGCGGTCGGCGGCTGATCCTGGGGATCGCCCTCGCGCCTCGCCTCGCCTCGCTCGCCTCGCCGAAGTTCGCGTCGGCGTCCAGCCGTTCGCGTCGGCGTCCACCCGTTCGCGTCGCTCGCCTGCCCGTTCGCGTCGCTCGTCTGTCCCGACTTCGCGTCGCGTACGCGCCCGATGCGTGGTAGACCGTGGGAGCGGCGGCGGCCGCCCTGGCGCCCGCACCGCGGACCCTGACCTGGGCGCCTTCCGCCCCGCTCGCCGAGTCCAGTACGCACCCCGCGCGTATCCGGCGCAGTCCGACCTGCCCGGCAGGCAGGACGCCCCCGGATCCCCGGCCCATCAAACACCGAGCACACGTCTCTTGACAACAAGATTGTCAATGTTCTAGCATCCGACCATGTCCGGTTCCTTAAACATGAACACCACGCGTGCGGGTTCCGGACGCCCGCACCCAGCACGGAGGTTCACGACGATAACGATCGTGTGCCGCCCGTCGCCGTTCGGAGAGCTCTGTCGCTTGGTTCGGCGACGGATCGGCTCGTTGATGACAGTTTCGTTCGACCGGCCCGCTGGACCGGCGTCTTCGATGGCGGACCCGGCCGTCGAGCCGGCCGGAACCGGAGCCTGAGCGGATGACCTCGCGCGCGGAACGAGACCCGGCGCGGCCCGTCTACGTCATCAGCGTGGCGGCCAGCATCGTCAGCGTTCATCCGCGGACCCTGCGGATCTACGAGGACGAGGGTCTCCTCTGCCCGGCGCGGACACCGAGCAACAACCGGCTCTACAGTGAGGACGACATCCGACGGGTCCTCTGGATCCGCCACCTGACCCGCGACCGGGGCGTCAACCTGGCCGGGATCCGCCTCCTCTTCGAATTGGAGGAGCGACTCGGGACTCGAGTCCTCGAGGCGCTCTTCGACGAGGGGATGGCGGACCGGGCCAGGACCGCCGACGGCGACCGACCGGACCGCACCGACCCGTGATCATCCATATGGACAGGGCAGTCGCCCCGTTCGACACGCATCCGGCGACGACAATGATCGCCGTCCCGCCGAGGAGAACCTGATGGCCGACAAGACCGCCAAGCCGGAGGAGGCGCGACCCGCCGCTCAACCGGGCCCGGAGAGCCGCCCGACGGGACCGCTCGAGATGCCGCTCGTCGCCCTCCGCGAGACGGTCATCTTCCCGGAGATGATCGTCCCGCTCCAGGTCGGCCGCGAGAAGAGCGTCAACGCACTCAACGCCGCCGTCGCGGCGGGCGGACCCATCGCCCTCGTCACGCAGCGCCGCGCTGAACAGGAGGAGATCGAGAAGCCGGACGAGCTGTACGCCATCGGGACGCTCGCCAAGATCGCCCAGGTGGTCCAGCTCCAGGACGGCACCGTGCGGGCGATCGTCCAGGGCCAGCGCCGCATCAGGGTCGTCAGCTTCACCCAGACTGCCCCGTACCTCGCGGCCACGATCGAGGAGCTCCCGGACGGCATCCCCGACGGGGTCGAGGTCGAAGCCCTCATGCGATCGGTCCAGGCGCAGATCGAGCAGTACGTCGCGAACGGGGCGCCCGTCCCGCCGGAGGCGGCCGTCGCCGCCCGGAACATCACGGATCCGGGGCTCCTCGCGGACATGGTCGCCTACAGCCCGGATATGACGACGGAGCAGCGCCAGGAGCTCCTCGAGACCGTCGACGTCATCGAGCGCCTCAAGCTCGTCAGTGGCTTCCTCGCCCGCCAGGTGGAGATCCTCGAGCTCAAGGGCCGGATCCAGTCCGAGGTCAAGTCCGAGATGGACAAGACCCAGCGGGAGTACATCCTCCGCGAGCAGCTGAAGGCGATCCAGCGCGAACTCGGCGAGGACGATCCGCAGCAGGCCGAGATCGGCGAGCTCCGCGACAAGGTCGAGGCCGCCGGCATGCCGGACGAGATCAAGGCCCGGGCGATCAAGGAGATCGACCGGATGAGCCGCATCCCGTCGGCGAGCCCGGAGGTCGGCGTCATCCGGACGTACGTCGACTGGCTCGTCGGGTTGCCGTGGAACGTCGCGACGACCGACCTCCTCGACATCAAGCAGGCCGCGAAGGTCCTCGACGAGGACCACTACGGCCTCGAGAAGATCAAGGATCGGATCCTCGAGTATCTCGCGGTCCGGACGCTCGCCGACCAGATCCGCAGCCCCATCCTCTGCTTCGTCGGACCGCCCGGCGTCGGCAAGACGAGCCTCGGCAAGAGCATCGCCCGGGCGATGGGCCGCAAGTTCGTCCGGATGAGCCTTGGCGGGATCCACGACGAGGCGGAGATCCGCGGTCACCGCCGGACGTACATCGGCGCTCTGCCCGGACGGGTGATCCAGAACATCAAGACCGCCGGATCGAACAACCCGGTCTTCATGCTCGACGAAGTCGACAAGATCGGGATGGACTTCCGGGGCGATCCGTCGAGCGCGCTGCTCGAAGTCCTCGACCCGGAGCAGAACAACACCTTCCAGGACAACTACCTCGAGGTCCCCTTCGACCTGAGCCGCGTCCTGTTCATCGCGACCGGAAATCTGCTCGACCCGATCCCGGCCCCGCTTCGGGACCGGATGGAGATCATCCATCTGCCGGGGTACACCCAGAAGGAGAAGGTCGGGATCGCTCGCCGGTTCCTCATCCCGAAGCAGATGGAGAACCACGGCCTCAAGACGAAGCACATCGACATCACCGACGAGGCGCTCCTCGAGCTCGTCCAAGCGTACACCCACGAGGCCGGCGTCCGAAACATCGAGCGCGAGATCGCGAACATCATGCGCAAGGTGGCGCGGACCGTGGCCGAGGGTCGCAAGCGGAAGACCGTGGTCGACCTGCGCAAGCTCGACGAGTACCTCGGGCCACCGCGCTTCGAGTACGGCGAGCTCGAGCGGGAGGACCAGATCGGCTCGGCGACCGGTCTCGTCGTCACGGAGGTCGGCGGGGACGTGGTCGCCGTCGAGGTGACGATCATGGAGGGCAAGGAGGACTTCATCCTCACCGGCCAGCTCGGCGAGGTCATGCGCGAGTCCGCCCGGGCAGCCCTGTCGTGGATCCGCAGCCACGCGGCGGCCCTCGGGATCGAGCGCGAGACGTTCGAGAAGAACACCCTCCACAT
This sequence comes from Chloroflexota bacterium, assembly GCA_015478725.1. Taxonomy (NCBI): domain Bacteria; kingdom Bacillati; phylum Chloroflexota; species Chloroflexota bacterium. The sequence continues at coordinate 112,452 of JADMIG010000002.1, forward strand.
CCATGTCCCGGCTGGGGCGACGCCGAAGGACGGCCCGTCGGCCGGCGTCACGATGGCGACCGCCATGGTGAGCGCGTTCACCGGCATCCCCGTCCGCAAGGATGTCGCCATGACCGGCGAGATCACCCTCCGAGGGCGTGTCCTCGCGATCGGCGGGCTCAAGCAGAAGACGCTCGCGGCCCACCTCTCGGGAGCCAAGACCGTCATCATCCCGAAGAAGAACGAGAAGGACCTCCGCGACATCCCCGACGAGATCCGCAAGCAGATCCGGATCATCCCGGTCGAGACGGCCGAGCAGGTCCTCGAGGCGGCGCTTCGTCGCCGTCCGACCCCCCTCGTGCCGAAGACACCGAAGGCGGCGTCCGACGAGCGCGGCGGCGGGACGACGGCCGAGGACGGCGGGCATGTCCGCCGTCCGAACTTCCCGCCGTCGGATCAACCGCCCGTCATGGTCGAGCCACCAGCGCGACGGGCGATACGCGCACCGACCGGCGGCCGGCGACGGTACGACTGAGCCCCCTCGGGGTACGGGTGTCGGGCGGGACCCGGAGGGCCTGACATGGAATTCAGGGACTACTACGCGACCCTCGGCGTGGCCCGGACGGCGAGCCAGGCGGAGATCAAGAAGGCGTTCCGGAAGCTCGCTCGGGTGCACCATCCGGACGTCAAGCCGAACGACAAGGCCGCGGAACGTCGCTTCAAGGACATCAACGAGGCGAACGCGGTCCTCTCGGATCCGGGAAAACGGGCCCAGTACGACACGCTCGGCCCGGATTGGGAGTCGGTCGCCCGGGCCGGCGCCGGCCATGCCGGCCGGGGGGCGTCGGCGGCCGGTGGCGCGGGCCCCTTCGCCGGTTTCGGTGGCGGCAACGTCCGCTACGAGTTCCGGACCACCGGCGACGCGTCCGGATTCTCCGATTTCTTCCGCACCTTCTTCAGCGGCGACGCCCGTGACGGCGGCCCGTCCGGGAGCTCGACGCGGGCGCGCACGACGAACGACGCCACGTTCGAGGAAATCCTCGCCGGGATGGGCCTCGACGCTGCCGGCTCGACCCCTGCGACGGGCGCGACCGGTGGCGCAGGGCGACGACCGAGCAGCGGTCGCGGCGGTTCGCGGACAGCCGGGGCCGGGGCGGGCCGACACGATCGGGACCTCGAGGCGACCGTCGATGTGACGCTCGAGGAGGCCTACAACGGCACAACCCGGCTCGTCGAGATCGACGGCAAGCGGCTCGAGGTGACGATCCCGCGCGGCGTCGACGCCGGGAGCAGGATCCGGCTCGCGGGTAGGGGCGGTGACGGTCGGGATCTGTACCTCGTGACGTCCCTCCGACCCCACCCCACATTCACCCGGCGCGGAGCGGACCTCGAACGCGAGGTGCCGGTCACCCTCCGCGAAGCGCTGCTCGGCGCCGAGGTGCCGGTCGGGACGCTCCGTGGCCGCGTCCTGCTCACGGTCCCGGCCCGGACCCAGAATGGCCGGACGTTCCGACTCAGCGGGCAGGGGATGCCGCGGCTCTCCGGCGACGGCATCGGCGACCTCTACGTCAGGATCCGCATCGTCCTTCCGACACGCCTGAGCAGCGAGGCCGAGGACGCCGCCCGCCGGTTCCTCGAGCTCGTCGAGCAGCCGGATCCACGCGTCGACGCGACCTGACACGCAGCAGCAGAGAGAATCGGACCCACATGCAACTCGACCGCTTCACGGAAAAGGCCCAGGAGGCGATCGTCGCCGCCCAGCAGCTGGCCCAGACGCTCCAGAGCCCTGTCCTCGACGCGGAGCACATCCTCGCCGCCCTCGTCGAGCCCGACGACGGGATACCGGCCGAGACGCTCCGCCGGCTCGGCGTGGACCTGCCCGTGTTCCGCGGCGAGCTCGCGGCACTCCTCGCCCGACGGCCGCGTCTCCAGGGCGGGTCGCTCACGGTGGATCGGCGGGCGAGCCGGGCGATCGAGCTCGCCCAGGCGCAGGCGCGTCGCCTCGCCGACGAGTACGTCTCGACGGAGCATCTCCTCCTCGGCGTAGCCGAGGTCGGTGGCGACGGAGCGGCGCTCCTCGAGCGCGACGGGGCCGGCATGGAGGCGATGCTCGCCGCCCTCCAGGGTGTCCGCGGCAGCCAGCGCGTCACGAGCCCGACGCCCGAGACCACGTATCAGGCCCTCGCGAAGTACGGCCGCGACCTGACCGCGGAGGCGCGGGCCGGCAGGCTCGATCCGGTGGTCGGCCGCGACGAGGAGATCCGACGGGTCATCCAGGTCCTGAGCCGGCGGACGAAGAACAACCCGGTGCTCATCGGCGAGCCGGGGGTCGGCAAGACGGCGATCGCCGAGGGCCTCGCCCAGCGGATCGTCCGCGGCGACGTGCCGGAGACGCTCAAGGACAAGCGCGTCGTCTCGCTCGATCTCGGCGCCCTCATCGCCGGGGCGAAGTTCCGCGGCGAGTTCGAGGAGCGGCTCAAGGCCGTACTCAAGGAGATCAGGGACGCCGAGGGCCGGGTCATCCTCTTCATCGACGAGCTCCACACGGTCGTCGGCGCAGGCGCCGCCGAGGGCGCGATGGACGCCTCGAACCTGCTCAAGCCGATGCTCGCCCGGGGCGAGCTCCACACGATCGGCGCGACCACACTCGACGAGTACCGCCGGCACATCGAGAAGGACGCGGCGCTCGAGCGTCGCTTCCAGCCCGTCCTCGTCGATCAGCCGAGCGTCGAGGAGACGATCAGCATCCTTCGCGGCCTGCGCGAGCGCTACGAGGTCCACCACGGTGTACGGATCACCGACTCGGCCCTCGTGGCGGCAGCGGCGCTCTCCGACCGATACATCAGCGGCCGGTTCCTGCCGGACAAGGCGATCGACCTCGTCGACGAGGCGGCAAGCCGGCTCCGGATGGAGATCGACTCGATGCCGGTCGAGCTGGACGAGCTCGAGCGACGGCAGATCCAGCTCGAGATCGAGCGGGAAGCCCTCCGCAAGGAGAAGGACGACGCGTCCAGGACGCGCCTCGCCGCCCTCGAGCGCGAGCTCGCCGACCTCGAGGAGGAGAGCGGCGGGATGAAGCAGCGCTGGGAGGCCGAGAAGACCGCCATCGCCGCGCTCCGCGCCACGAAGTCGGAGCTCGAGAGCGCCCAGGTCCGCATCGAGCAGGCCGAGCGGGAGGCCGATTACGGGACGGCCGCTCAGCTCAAGTACGGGACCCTCGTCGAGCTCCAGGAGCGGCTCCGGACACAGGCTGCCGCGCTCGCCGCGCTCCAGGGGCCCGGCCGTCTCCTCAAGGAGGAGGTGGGGGCGGATGACATCGCCGGGATCGTCGCTTCGTGGACCGGCATCCCCGTGACCCGGCTCCTGGAGGGCGAGACCGCCAAGCTCGTCCACATGGAGGAGCGGCTCCACGAGCGAGTCGTCGGCCAGGACGAGGCGATCGCCGCCGTCTCGGACGCGGTCCGTCGTGCTCGGGCTGGTCTGCGGGATCCGCGCCGTCCGATCGGATCCTTCCTCTTCCTCGGCCCGACCGGTGTCGGAAAGACCGAGCTCGCTCGTGCCCTCGCCGAGTTCCTCTTCGACGACGAGACGGCGATGGTCCGCCTCGACATGAGCGAGTACCTCGAGAAGTTCTCGGTCTCGCGGCTCGTCGGCGCCCCACCCGGCTACATCGGCTACGAGGAAGGGGGGCAGCTGACCGAAGCGGTCCGCCGGAGGCCGTACCAGGTCGTCCTCCTCGATGAGATCGAAAAGGCCCACCCGGACGTCTTCAACGTCCTCCTCCAGGTCCTCGACGACGGTCGTCTCACGGATGGCCAGGGTCGCACGGTCGACTTCAGGAACACCGTCCTCATCATGACCAGCAACGTCGGATCCCAGTTCATCGCCGGATTCAGCGGCACCACGGACGCTCGGGCGGCCGCCGCCTACGAGCAGATGAAGGCGCAGGTGACCGAATCGCTCCGCCTCCAGTTCCGGCCGGAGTTCCTCAACCGGATCGACGAGATCATCGTCTTCCACGCCCTGACGGAAGCCGACCTCGCGGCGATCGTCGATCTCCTCCTCGCCGACCTGTCGCGCCGGCTCGCGAGCCAGGACCTCGGCCTCGAGCTCACCGCCGCCGCTCGTTCCCTCATCGCCCGAGAGGGGCATGATCCGGCGTTCGGCGCACGCCCGCTCAAGCGGACGATCCAGCGACTCGTCGAGAACCCGTTCGCCCGGGCGCTCCTCCAGGGGCAGTTCAGGCCCGGTGACCACGTCGCCGCCGATGCCGACGTCATCGGCGGCACGATCGTCTTCTCGACGGACGCGGCCTCCGTGACGGTGGACGCCGGCGACCACCGCGATGCGCGATCGCCGAGCGGGGCCGGGCCGGCGGCACGTGGCGCGGGCGAGCCCGGCGGCGGGGACGGCCGCGCGACGCGACGGCGCTCCCCGCTGGACCTTCCCGACGTGGATGGCGACCGGCCTCGCGAGCGCGAGGGCGGCGAGCTCGTGAACTGATCGTGCGCCTCGAGGGCGCGATCGCCCGCCTCGAGCGCCTCCGCGACGGTGGTGGCGGGCCGCTGCCCCGCGGCCCCGAGATCCTCATGCCCAGGTTCACCGATGGTCGCAGGGGGCCCCGCCTCGACATCCCGCCCGGTGCGCGGCAGGCGGCGGTGCTGGTGCTCGTCCATCCATCGGACGACGGCGAGGCACGGGTCGTCCTCACCGAACGGACGACCTACGAGGGCCTCCACAGCGGTGAGGTGAGCTTCCCCGGCGGCAAGTCGGAGCCGGACGACCTGGATGCGGCCGCGACCGCGCTGCGCGAGGCGACCGAGGAGGTCGGGCTCGACGCGGCAGCGGCGCACGTCTCGGTCCTCGGGGTGCTCGAGGAAGTGTGGATCCCGGTGAGCGACTTCCGGATCATCCCGGTCGTCGCCGTCGCCGAGCGGCGGCCGGCGCTGGTCGCCGCACCGGCGGAGGTGGCCCGCATCCTCACGCCGCCCCTCGAGGCGTTCCTCCCGGGCGCTCCGATCGAGGTGCTGGACCGGATGGTCCGCGACTGGCCACTCCGCTTCGGGGGCTACCGCATCGACGGGCTCCACGTATGGGGCGCGACCGCCCGGATCCTCGGTCAGCTCGGCGCGGTCCTCGGCGCGGATCAGTAGGGCTCTCCTTCGCGGGCGGTCGGCTCGCGTGGCCGATCGCGGGCCGCGAGTCCGCCGATCGCCGGCGCGTCCCGGGTGGACGAGGCGAGTGCTGGACGTGCCACGCCCTCGAGGACCGCCCGGCCCGTCTCGTCATCGGCGGCGAACTCGACGACGATCGCCCGCATCTCGGAGTGCTCCGTCCAGGCCGCATGGAGAACGTCCGCGGGCCAGAGCACCGCCTCGCCGGCATTCACCCGCGAGCGCTCCTCGCCGACCGCGACCCAGCCGCCGCCTTCGATGACGACGAACCACGTCGTGTTCGGATTCGAGTGCGGAGCGATGTGGGCGCTGCGAGCGAAGGCGAACTCGGCGATCGAGCCGCGTCCGTCGGCGTGGACGACGACCCCGGTCAGGCCGGTCGTGCCGGCCGGGCCCTCCGGACGACGATGCCCGACGCCGAACCGAACGACCTCCACGGCCGGTTCAGCGCCGCTTGCGGCCGCGCTTCGACGGGGCCACCCGGACGGGCTTGGCCGAGGCGCGCCCGGTGGCCTTGGGGCGGATGGTCGACTCCGGATGAGCGTATTTGGTGCGCGTGAAGTAGCGCTGCTTGGCGAGCTTGAGCTCGTACGCCGCGAGGACCGGCGGGAAGTGCGAGAAGCGGATCCAGACGAAGACGGCCAGGCCGATGGTGAGCGTGACCGGCACGAAGAAGAAGTCGAAGACGAAGACCGAGAAGACGAGGACGAGGCTGAACGTGATGATCCCGGTCCAGAGGAGCCACTCGTACAGGTCGAGGTACGGGGGGTGACCGTGGAGCCGCCGCGTGCGGAGGTTGTACATCGCGACGAGGACGACGAGCCAGACGAGGGACGCGACGACGATCGGGATGAAGAGGTCGTGGAAGTTCCGGCTGTTGAACGGCAGGAACAGGTAGTCCCACGGGGCGAGCTTCACGGTCGACTGGGTCCTCCACGCGATCGCCGCCCGGACGGGTCCAGAGTCCGGTCGGCGGGCCCGAGTATGCCACGGACCCGGGTATACTCGCGCCGGACCGGGACGGATCCCGCCGCCGAATGGGAGGAAACCGGGGTGCGTGCCCTGCTCTCCGTGGCCGACCGTGACGGGATCTCGACCTTGGCTCGCGACCTCCGCACGCTCGATGTCGAGATGTTCGCGACGGATGGGACCCGCGAGCACCTCGCGGCGGACGGCATCGAGGTCCGCGCCGTCTCGGACCTGACGAATGTCCCGCCGCTCGTCGGCGGCCAGGTCAAGACGTTCCATCCCGCGGTCTACGCGGGGATCCTCGCGCGGCGCGACGTGCCGGCCCAGCTCGAGCAGCTGGCGGAGCACGGCATCGGCCTGATCGACATCGTCGTCGTCAACGTCAAGGCGTTCGCCCCGGAGGTGGGAGCCCGCCTCGTGCGGATCGACGAGGCCATCGAGATGATCGACATCGGCGGGGCGGCCCTCCTCGGCGCCGCGGCGCGGAACAGTGCCGGCGTGGCCGCCGTCGCGAGCCCGCGCCACTACCCGCAGCTCATCGCCGAGCTGCGAGCGTTCAGCGGCGTCTCGGCCGAGTTCCGCCAGCTCCTCGCCGCCGACGCGTTCGGCGCGATCGCCGCCTACCACGCGGAGATCGCCGCCTATCTCAATCAGGTGAGCGGCAAGACATTCCCCACCCGGCTCGCCATGGTCCTCGAGAAGGTGGAGGACCTCCGCTACGGCGAGAATCCCCACCAACGGGCGGCGTTCTACCGGGAGACGACGCATCGAAGCGGGACCCTCGCGGACGGGGCTCGACTGCAGGGCGCCGCGCCGTCCTTCAACAACCTGCTCGACCTCGACGCGGCATATCGGATCGCGTCGGACTACACCGGGCCGACGGTCGTGATCGGGAAGCACACGGACCCGGTCGGGATCGCGTCGCACGACGAGCTCGTCGAAGCGTACCGGCACGCCCTCGAGACGGATCCCGTCGCGAGCTTCGGTGGCATCGTGGCGGTGAACCGGACGCTCGATGGGGCGACCGCCCGGGAGATCGCCGCCAACAGTTACGAGGCGGTCATCGCGCCGGGCTTCACCGACGCGGCGTTCGGCATCCTCCGCGGCAAGGCGGGCCTCGAGCTCCTGTCCGTGCCCCCGGATCCCACGGACGGGATGCGCGACTACGGGATCGCCTCCCTCGACTTCAAGCGCGTCGCCGGCGGCCTCCTCGTCGAGACGTTGGACGACCTCGGGCTCGACAAGGGACAGCTCCAGGTCGTGACGCGGCGACGACCGACGCTCGAGGAGCTCACGGACCTCCTCTTCGCCTGGCGGGCAGTTCGCCACGTCCGCTCGAATGCGATCGTCCTCGGCCGCGGCGGTGCGACCGTCGGGATCGGCGCGGCCCAGGCGAGCCGCCAGGTCGCCGTGGAGATCGCCCTCCGACGCGCGGGCGACCGTGCCAGGACCGCGGTCATGGCGTCGGACGCATATTTCCCGTTCCCGGACGGCATCCAGGCCGCCGCGAACGCGGGCGTCACGGCGATCATCCAGCCGGGTGGATCAATCCGCGACGAGATGGCGATCGAGGCCGCCGACCGCCACCACCTCGCGATGGTCTTCACCGGCCGTCGCCACTTCCGCCACTGAGATGGAGCAGGTCCTCGCGCTCGACATGGTCCGCGTGACGGAGGCGGCCGCCATCGCCTCCGCCCGCTACATGGGCCGCGGCGATCGGATGGGGGCGGATCGCGCGGCGACCGAGGCGATGCGCCGCACGATGGACGAGCTCGAGATGGCCGGCACGATCGTCATCGGCGAGGGCGAGCGCGACGAGGCGCCGATGCTCTACATCGGCGAGCAGGTCGGCCGCCTGGCCGGCCGGCCGGGCGCCGATCCCGGGGAGGGACAGGCGATCGATATCGCCGTCGATCCGCTCGAGGGGACGAACCTCGTCGCGATGGGCCAGTCCAACGCGATCACGGTGCTCGCCGCCTCGGAGCGGGGTGGGTTGCTGCACGCACCGGACACGTACCTCGAGAAGCTGTGCGTCGGACCGGTCGCGGCCGGTCGCGTCGACATCCGCCTCTCGCCGACGGAGAACGTCGGGCGGATCGCGTCGGCCCTCGGGCGGAGCGTCTCGGATATCACCGTGGTCATCCTCGACCGACCGCGTCACGAGACGCTCATCGCGGAGGTCCGCGATGCCGGTGCCAGGATCAAGCTCATCAGCGACGGCGACCTCTCGGCGGCGATCTCGTGCGCGGTGTCCGGCACCGGCGTCCATGCCGTCATGGGCATCGGCGGCGCGCCCGAGGGCGTCATCACGGCCGCCGCGCTCCGCTGTCTCGGCGGCGAGATCCAGGCCCGCTTCCGCTTCCGCAACGACGAGGAGCGACGGCGGGCGGTCGCGATGGGCCACGGCGACGAGGACCATGTCTACACGACCGAGGAGCTCGCGTCCGGAGAGAACCTCGTGTTCGCCGCCACCGGCGTGACGGAGGGGGACCTGCTCCAGGGCGTCCGGTTCTTCGGCGGCGGAGCCCGGACCCACTCGCTCGTGATGGCCTACCGGACGAAGCAGGTCCGCTTCGTCGACACCGTTCACATGTTCGACCGCAACCGACCCCCGAGCGTCCGCCTGTAGGGACGATCTGACCGGACCGCCGGCGCAGGCGCTCCGCGCTCAGTCTCCGAGCGGATGCCAGCGGCCGCTGGCCATGTCCCAGCGGGCGATCGGGCGGACCGCGGACGGACCCTCGAGACGCGCCTGCCGATCGCGAGCGGTGGCGACCCGCTCGCTCCAGTCCGGCGGCACGAGCCCCGGCGCGACGTCGGCGAGCGGGGCGAGGACGAACAGCCGCTCGCGCGCGAGGGGATGCGGGACCGTCAGCGGCAGGCCGGACTTCGATGGGTCGGCGGATCGCCCCTCAGGCGGACGCGCGACCGAGAGCCGGGCACGGCCGAAGATGAGCAGATCGAGGTCGAGCTCCCGCGGACCCCACCGTGCGCGGGCCTGCCGGCCGAAGCCTCGTTCGAGGTCCTTGAGCGCGACAAGCAGCTCCATCGCCCCGGTCCCCGGATCCGGACCGGCCGGCACGTCGAGCGCCACAACCGCGTTCCGGAACTCCGGCTGGTCCGCGACACCCCACGGCTCCGTCGCGTAGAGGCGTGACACCGCACGAACGGACGCTCCGGGAAGGCCAGCGAGCGACGCGGCGGCGGCGGCGAGCGTCGACCCCGCGTCGCCGAGGTTCGCACCGAGGCCGACATAGGCGCGCACGCGCCGTGCTCGCCGCGCATTCACCGTCGCGATCGTCCGTGCTCCCTCGCTAGACTCGATCGATGGCTCGGGTCATCGTCCGCATCCTCCATCCGCCGCTCGCTCCGTCCGCCGCGCCACTCGAGCACAGACTCGCGGAGGCCCGCCTCTCTGGCGCCGAACGGCACGTCGCGAGCTTCAGGCGCGCTGGTGCCGAGGACGTCGCGATGCTCAGCGAGCCGGCCGACGATACACCGTTCGGCGCGCGCCTCCGCCGTCTCGTGGCGACTGCGTCCGAGTGCGAAGCGGGCCTCGTCGTGGTCGGCTCCGGTTCGATGCCGCTGGCCACGCTGGCGGATCGGCGCCGGTTCGTCGAGGTCGCCGCAGGCCTCCAGGGCCCTCGGACGGCTCTCGCCAACAATCGCTACTCGGCCGATGCGATCGCGATCGCCGATCCTTCGGCGCTCCCTCCCATCCCCGACCTCCCGAACGACAACGCCCTGCCGCGCTGGCTTGCCGAGCGGGCGGGGTGGACTGTCACCGACCTCGGCCGGAGCTGGCGCCTGCGGGTCGACCTCGACAGCCCGCTCGACGTCGAGCTCACCTTCCCCGGGCGCGACGCCGATCCGGAACTCGACCTCGTCCGGGCGCGACTCGCCGCGCTTCAGGCCGTCGCCGCGGATCGGCGGGCGGAGCTCCTCGTCGCGGGCCGCACGTCGGCCGCGACCGTCCGCTGGCTTGAATCGAACACCCGGTGCCGAGTCCGGGCGTTCATCGAGGAGCGCGGTCTGCGGGCGAGCAGCCGGCTCGCGCTCGGTGGCGACGAAGACGGCGCCCGATCACGGCCCGATCGACCACCTGGCCGACCGCCGCGCTCGATCCTCGGCCTCGCCCTCGACCGCGACGGGCCGGAGACGCTCGGGGTCCTCCTCTCCGTACTCGCCGACGGGGCGCTCGTCGATACCCGGGTCCTGCTCGCCCACCGGCTCGGCGCGGACGAACACTCCTGGCCGTCCGCAGAAGATCGGTTCGCGTCCGATCTCCTGCTCGCGGATCGGATCGGAGACCCGTGGCTGCGCGCCCTGACGGCGGCCGCCGCGACGGCCGAGATCCCCATCGCGCTCGGTGGGCACAGCCTCGTCGGACCCGGCGTCCGGCTCGCCCTCCGCCACCGTGGCGCCCGTGCAGCCGGAAGCGCGCCGAGGGGATGACCTTCGAGCCCGGTATCCGCAGGACGCCGCCCGACGATGGACCGCTGCCTGACAGCGACCCGGTCCTCGTGGCGCGACTGCGCGCGGAGATCGCTACCGGCGGGCCGCTGACGTTCGCCCGCTTCATGGAGCTCGCCCTCACCGATCGCGAACGCGGCTACTACGCGACGTCCCACGATCGACCGACGCGATCCGGTGACTTCCTCACCGCGCCGGAGCTCCATCCGATCTTCGGGGCGACCATCGCGCGATCGCTCGAGGAGCAGTGGCGGCTCCTCGGACGACCCGACCCATACCTCCTCCGCGAGTACGGAGCGGGTTCAGGAACGCTCGCCGAGGACATCCTTCGCGCGCTGGAACGGGACGGCTCGCACCTGCTCGAGGCGATCGCCTACACCCCGATCGAACTCTTCCCGGATCGCGAAGCGCGGATCCGAGACCGGCTTGCGACCGCCGGCTTCGCTCGAGCCGTGGCAGGCGACAGTCGCGGCGATGGCGGCCGTGGCGATCGGGCCGGCACGATCCTCGCCAACGAATTCCTCGACGCCCTGCCGGTCCATCGAGTGGAGTGGCGGGACGGGCGACTCCTCGAGCTGTACGTCGACTGGTCGGCGGAAGGCGGCGGACGGTTCGTCGAGGCGCCGGCCCCGCCATCCACCCCACTTCTCGCACAGCGACTCGCCGCCGAGGACATCGACCTCGCGAACGGCCACCGCGCGGAGGTGAACCTCGCGATCGACACGTGGGCGCTCGAGGCGCTGCCCACCCTGGAGCGCGGCTTCGCGGTCGTCATCGACTACGGATCCGAGGCTGCCGCGCTCCATGCCCCGAACCGCATGGACGGCACGCTCCGCGCCTACAGCGGTCATCGAGCCCACGGCGACCCGTTCGTCGCGATCGGCCGGCAGGATCTCACCGCCCACGTCGACTTCACGGCGGTCGAGCGGGCGGCGACGGCCGCCGGCTGGCGGACATTCGGTCTGACATCGCAGGCGGAGTTCCTCGTCGGATCCGGCCTCGGGGAGATCGTCGCCGCACGGATGGCTGCGCCGGACCTTGAGCTCGCGGGGGGGCTCGCCGTGCGGGCGGCCGTCGCACGCCTCCTCGACCCAAACGCTCTCGGCGGCTTCCGCGTGCTCGTCCTGGGCCGCGGACTGCCTGAAGAGGCGACGCTTACCGGGCTCGGCTACCGCGTCCGTCGCTGAGACGCGGGTTCGCAAAGGGAGCGCGGTGCGTGAAGGGTCGGGGAGCGGCCGCGCCGAGCGCGCGTGCAGGTCCGCGGACCGCTCCCCGACGGTGCTGTGCCCAGCCCACGCAGCGTGCCCGTCAGCCGGCGGCCTCGACAATAGGACGTTGTCCGTATGGCCCGTCAGTGCGGGCAGCTGCACGGTTCGGACCCCGTCTGATCCCTGCGGGAAGCAGCCCGTCGCCGAGCCATCCGAGCGACACGCACGCATGCAGAAGGTCGTGTCACCGCGATTCAACGACGGAGCTCGTGAGATCCCTCGTTACACCTTGGACTCCAGATGAACCGTGAGCAGAACCTGGCTCTGCACGGCGGCGTAGAGATCGTGGACGACTCCTGGCGAGAGCACGAGCAGCGTGCCTGCGCCCAGCTCGTGGCGGCCCTCACGGGTCGTTACCTGGATGTGACCGGCCAGGGTGTGGATCGTGACGAGGCCATCAGCCACGTGGTCGACGAGTCGGCCGTCCTGCTCGAAGTCGAAGAGCACGAGCGCCACCGGGCCGCGATGGACGATCGTCACCTGCCGATGACCGTCCTTTGCCGGGTGGGGCTCGAGTCGGAGCTGGGCGGCACTGTCGGCGAGGTTATAGACGTGCTCGGCGCCAGCGAACCGTTCGGCCGGCGGCCGACGCAACCGTGCCGGCGGCTGTTCCATCGCTTGAACCTCCCGATGCCGTGCGGGTTTCCGCCCATCATAGGTGCGTGCGCTCCCGACGATGCCTGGCGCCGCGCGGCGAACGACGTTTTCACGACGTACATGATCGCTTCCGGAAGCATGTTCGCCCAGATGCGCGGGCACCTCGCGAGCAGGATCCCGGTCCCCGGGTCGGCCTGTTCGCTCCCGCGCTTCGAACGCCGCCGCAGGCCGGTCGCGCCTCGCTCTGTCAGTCCGGCCCGGCGGGCACCGACGCCGGAGGCGGCTGCCCATCGTCCGTGGACGAGGCCGCCGAGAACGGCGGTGGATAGAGCCTCTGGTACCCACCAATCCGCGGGTAGAGTTCGCTCTCGATCGCGGCCAGGAGCTGGCGGAGATGGTCGAGGTCGTGATAGGCCCACTCGTCGATCTGCTCGCGGGCGGTGATCCGTCCGAAACGCGGGCTCACGCTCGCCCGCTCGAGTTCGGCTGGCCCGAGCGTGGGCAGCCAGGCGAGGGTCTCGCCGCGCTCCCGGCGCCACTCCGCCAGCGACGCGATCGGTGCGGGCGCCGGCGGCGCCGGCGCGCCCTTTGGCATGGGGGTTTCCTGGGCGTCCGCCACCATGGTCGCCGTCCGCTCCCGGAGCAGCCGCTCGACATAGAGCAGGTGACCGAGCACCTCTCGCGGGGACCACTCATCGGGCGCCGGCCGCCGCTCGAGGAAGTCGGCGGGGGCCGATCGCACCAGTGCATCGAGCACCGTCAGCATCGCGCGCATCGTGGCCAGCGCAGTTGGCTCTCGGTCGGTGCCCGCGGCACTGAGCTGGGCCCCCACGGAGGGGTCGCGAGGATCCCAGTCGGGTACGGTCCGCTCGGTCATGATCGTTCCGCCACCCCCAAGCGTCGCTCCAGCTCGTCGGCGATCACCAGCGCCTGGTTGCGCTCCGGATCGCGCGCACCGAAGACGAGGGTCACCGGACCCTGACGCGCCCGCTCAGCGAGAACGTCGAGCGCCTGCGCCTGGTCTGGCTCGGCGAGCTCCGCGTGGTACCGAGCCTGGAACTCCGCCCAGCGCGCCGGATCGTGTCCGAACCACGTGCGGAGCTGCGTGCTCGGACCGAGATCGCGTGCCCAGGCGTCGAGCCTGAGCTGTTCCTTCGTCCGTCCACGCGGCCAGACACGGTCCACGAGGACGCGGTACCCGTCGTCCGGGGTCGGTTCGTCATAGGCCCGCTGCAGTCGGACGTTGCGGGTGTTCGAGGCAGTCATCAACCTGCCGCTGGCTCCTGATGGCGGTGGGAGACGTACGATCCGACGGGCCGCCGAAAGCCGACCGCCAGCCGGTTCCAGCCGTTGATGGCCACGATGGCCAGGGTCAGCGCGACCTGCTCGGCCGGGTCGAACGCGGCGGCCATCGCCTCGTAGACCTCGTCGGGAGCACCGGTCTCGGGCAACAGGGTGAGCGTCTCGGTCCAGGCCAGGGCAGCCCGCTCGCGGGGCGTGAAGAACGGCGCCTCGCGCCACACAGTGACGAGGTGGAGCCGCTGCTCATCCTCTCCGATGGCCCGGGCATCCTTGGTGTGCATGTCGAGGCAATACGCGCAGCCGTTGATCTGGGAGGCACGAACCTTCACGAGCTCAAGCAGGAGAGGCTCGAGCGTGCTCGACTCGACGACCTGCTCGAGTCCACTCATGGCCCCGATGGCAGCGGGCAGCTCCGCCCTGTAATCCAGTCGGGCGGTCATCGATCAAGCTCCCGCGGCCGCAGTCACGTTCGGCACGGTGGGCCGCCCGATGCGGACGCGCCAGACCTCCGGGCCCTCCTCGAGGTAGTCCCAGGTGAACGTTCCCGGCCGCTCCGCTGCGAACTGGTAGTAGAGGGGCTTGGGGTCGTGGTCGTTCACGAGCTCGAAGCCCACGCCTGCGTCCAGCGCCTCGAACGCCTCGAAGATCACAGTGTGGCGGCGGCTCGGCGGCTCGGCGCGAACGTCAAGGATGCGCTCGACAGTCATGGTGTCGCTCCTTTTCGGATGTCGTGGTGGCCAGGACCGGCGACCTCAGCCGACCAGCTCGTGGAGACCGCTCAGCAGCTCGCCGAGCGATACGCTCGGGTCGGCCACGAGGGCCGGGATGAGCAGCTCGTTCTCCTTCCACAGATGCGCCTCGAACAGGGCGAGGATGGCGCTCGCGGTCGCCACCGCCTCCAGTCCGTCGGCGGCCCCGCGGAGGCGCTCGACATGGGCGATGATTCCCTTGTGCTCCTCGCGCATGGCCCGGACGAGGAGGGCTGTCAGGCCGGTGTCGCCGGCCGGGTAGAGCGCTGCCTCCTCGGCGGCGGCGTGCGGCAGCAGGTCGCCCTCCAGATAGCCGAGGACCGCGCGCTCCGAAACCCCGCGCGGTCGACCGGCCCGGACCGCATCGCGCAGATCACCGACGCGTGCGCGGAGGGTGTCCCGCAGCTCGTCGTGGTGCGCCCGGATCGCCGCGGCGGCCTCCGCGTCCTGCTGGATCGGCATCTGATGGGTCCTCCTGGGGCGCGTTGGGATTGATACCTGATATTTTACGGGTATCTCCGTGCAAAATGCAAGCGGTGACTGCAGCACACCATTGCCATCGCCTCCTCGCCGGGCTGACCCGGCCCCGGCTGCTCGCCGTCCTGCGCGACTCGGGGGGATCGATGGGCGTCCGGGAGCTCGCCGGTGCGGTCGGTCTCCACGCGAAACAGACCGGGCAGTTCGGGTGCGCTGGCCCGCCTATCTCTGGCAGGCTGGCCCTCCCCGACCATGATTGCAGGCGACGTGATGGCCGACCCGCCGGTAGCGCTCGTCCACCTCGGCCTGCTCCTCAGGCGTGAGATCGTCCGCTCCAGCCGCAGGAGGGGCAGGGGCGGCTGTCCTCGTAAAAGGTGAGCGCATCCTTCAGGCCACGCGCCCGGGCGGGATCGTGGGCGATGATCCTGGCGATGTCGTCAACCGTCGCCTTGGCCAGAACTTGCGCAAGTTCTCGGCGGAGCCTGGCCCGCCCGTTGGCTGCCTCCCGTTTCTCGGCCTTGTCGGCCGCGATCACGGATCGGGTCTTCTCGACCCCCTCGGCGGCGAGGGCCTCAGCGCGGGCCTGTTCGGGATCTGATGCGGTAACCATGTCACCGAGGGCGTCGAACGTCTCGACGCTCCGGGCATGGTGCCGGATCGACGGCTCCTCGCGCACGTCGAGAAGACGATCATCGGTCATCGGATGGCTCCTTCCAGTGGTCCTCCCGGCTGCCTCGAGCCGGGCCGGGTACTGCGTTGACGCCGTCCAGCCGTTGAAGGTCTCACCTGCCGCGCGCCGACGCGTGGCCTCGCCGGCCAGCCGCGGGTGAGCGACACTGCCAAGGTTCGCGACGAGAGCGGGGATCAGGAGATTGTCGTTGAGCTCCGCGTGGTCAGCTCGGATGGCCGCTGCGGCTTCCTCGTTGCCCAGTTCGACACCCGCGGCTTCTCCTTCAAGCAACGACCAGATGGTTGGTACTTGATATTTACGTCCATATCCGTGCAAAATGCAAGCCATGTCATCGCCACAGCACCGCCACCGTGTCCTCGCCGGGCTCACCCGCTCGAGACTCCTCGCCGTCCTCCGCCAGGCCGACGGTCCGGTTGGGGTGCGCGAGCTCGCCGAGACGGTCGGCCTCCACCCGAACTCCGTACGCGAGCAGCTCGACCAGCTCGTGGACGCGGGGCTCGTCGCCCGGAGCATCGCCCCATCCGCGGGCCGCGGGCGACCGAGCCTCCGGTATGTTGCCGAACCGGAGGATGGAGATCCCGACCCCAGCGCCTATCGCGAACTCGCCCGGGTCCTCGCGGACCAGCTCGCCCTCCAGCCCGACCCGGCCGGTTCCGCGACCCGCGCCGGGGACCGCTGGGGCCGCACGATGGCCGCCGACGCAGCACCCACGCCCAACGCCAGCGACGCCGTCGACCGCCTCGTCACGCTGCTCGACCACGCGGGCTTCGCTCCAGAGCGGCCGGCAGGCGCCAGTGACCCGATCCGCCTTCGCCACTGCCCGTTCGGGCCTCTTGCGCGGGAGCACCAAGACGTCGTCTGTGGGGTCCATCTCGGCCTGATGCGGGGAGCGCTCCGGGAGCTGGGGGCACCGCTCGATGCCGTCCGCCTCGAACCCTTCGTCGCCCCGGACCTGTGCGTCGCACATCTCGGGCCTCGAGAGGGTTCGGCCGATGGCTGACCAGCCCCTTCGCCTGGCCCGCCTGCTCGGCCCGGAGGTCGACGCCGGGCGGCTCGTCGAGGAGCTCCGCGCGGTCATCGACCCCGAGCTCGGGGTCAACATCGTCGACCTCGGGCTCGTCTACGGTGCGGAGATGGTCGATGGCGTCGCGCACATCCTGATGACGACGACGACGCCGGCGTGTCCGATCGGGTCATACCTCCGTGACGAGATCCGCTGGGCGCTGCTTCGGGTCGATCGGGTCCTCGACGTCGAGGTCGAGCTGACCCACGAACCGCCGTGGTCGCCGGACCGGATGAGCGACGCGGCCAAGGCCCAGCTCGGGTGGGACCGGTGAGGGCGATCGGGATCGCGAGCGGATCATGGCGGTTGGCGATGCTCGTGCTCGGGGCGGCGGCGCTGCTGGTGGGCCTGACAGGTGCACTCGTCCTGCTCGGGCTGCCACTGGCGCCCGGTACGGTGCGACTGGCCGCGGACCACGGCCTGTTGATGACCCTCGGGTTCCTCGGCACGCTGATCTCGCTCGAGCGGGCGGTCGCACTCGGCCGGCCGTGGGGATACCTCGCGCCGCTGGCGACCGGTCTCGGCGGGCTCGCGCTGATCGTCGGGCTGCCGATGGCCGTCGGGACCGTCCTCTTCACGATCGGCGGAGCCCTGTTCATCGCGATCTATGGCGCATTCGACCGGATCGAAGTCGCGCTGCACACCCGCGTCGAGGCGGTCGGCGCGTTCGCCTGGCTCGTCGCGGCACTCCTCCTCGTCGCGGGCCGGCCGGTGAGTGCCGTCGTCCCGTGGCTCGCCGGGTTCCTCGTCCTGACGATCGCCGGCGAGCGACTCGAGCTCGCCCGGCTCGGTCGTCTGTCGGGCCCGAAACGTACCGCCTTCATCCTCGTTGCGGCGGTCTTCGTCGGCGGGATCGTCGCGACCCTCGTCGTTCCGGATGCCGGCGTCCGGCTGGCGGGTGTCGGCCTCCTCGGCCTCGCGGCCTGGCTGGCTCGAAACGACCTCGCCCGTCAGACCGTCCGGATGCCGGGGGTGACACGGTTCATCGCCCTCTGCCTGCTGATCGGCTATGCCTGGCTGGCCGTCGCCGGCGGTGCCTGGCTCGCGTTCGGAGCGGTGATCGCCGGCCGCCCCTATGACACGATGCTCCATGCCCTCTTCCTCGGGTTCGTCATGTCGATGATCTTCGGCCACGCGCCCGTGATCCTTCCGGCGATCCTCGGCCTCCCACTCCCGTACCGGCCGTGGTTCTATGGTCACCTCGTCCTGCTCCACGCGGGCCTGCTGATCCGGATCGTCATCGGCGACGTCATGGGCCGGAGCGCGGGCTGGCAGCTGGGCGGCGTCCTGAACGTCGTGGCTGTGCTGCTTTTCCTCGGCGGGTCGGTCGTCACGTCGGTCGTCGAGACACGACGCCGAGCGAGCCTGTTCAGGACTGTGCGATGAGGCGACACCCGAGACCACGGATCCGGGGAGGTCAATCCTCCACCACCTCTGTGAGAGGGCACTCGGTGCCTCCTTCGTGATCCGTGCTCGGGACACGCTGAGAATCACACCGGTGGCCCCTGACTGTCCGGCTCAGCCGGCGTCAGGAGCCGCGATCAAATCCCACCACTCGGGGGGACACCGCTTCCGCGCCGCCTCGCGAGCGCGTGCGCAGGCTGACGAGGTTCGGGTGAGGATCTCGACAGACCCACGCTCGATGCCGCTCCCAGCCGGTCGTGGTGCGTCGCCTGCATCGCGGGGGCGGGCTGGCACCGTAGCCGTTGGCATTGACGCAGTCGCGTGCACCCAAGCCGTCGGACCTCGACCGCTGCCGGAACGGCTCCGCTGCTAGAATTCCGGCGCGGGCCGCCGTCCTTTGGGCGCCCGCGCCCGAAGCCCATGAGCCGCACGGCGGCCGGCGGTGCCGGACGCGCCCGGAGTGAGGTTCCGTTGACTGCCCTCTGGTACATCGTCGGTTTCGCCTTCGCCGGTGTGTCGTTCGTCTTCCTCACGATCGGCATGGCGTGGCTCATCTCCCATCGGAATCGCGGCGACGTCCACAAGGGCCTGCCGTACGAGAGCGGCATCGACACCTACGGCGACACCCACGCCCGGTTCGGCCTGAGCTTCTACATCTACGCCCTGCTGTTCGTCGCCTTCGACATCGAGGTGATCTTCATCTACCTCTGGGCGCTCGTGTTCCGCGACCTGCTCCTCGGCGGCTTCGTCAGCATGCTCATCTTCGTGGCGATCCTCCTCCTCGGCCTCGGCTATGCGTGGCGCAAGGGGGTGCTCACGTGGCAGTGACAGACCCGCGCCGCGGCCTCGCCGGCCCCGGCGCTGCCCTCGTCGCGGCCGAGGGAACGGATGCCCCCAGCGCGCCGATCGTGGTCCCGAACACCCTGTGGCAGTCGAGCGACCCGCTCGCCTACGACGGTGGGCGACCGTCGGACATCACCCACCTCGCGGAGTTCGAGGCGTCCGGCGTCGGCGCCCGGGACGACGCCCGCTGGGGCGGCGCCCTCGAGGTCATCCCGACGAAGGCGGACTATGTGCTCGACCTCCTCCGGGCGAACAGCCTCTGGCCGCTCCTGTCCGGCCTCGCCTGCTGTGCGATCGAGATGATGTCGGCGGCGACGAGCGTCAACGACATGGACCGCTGGGGGATGTTCCCGTTCCGCGCGAGCCCGCGCCAGGCGGACGTCCTCATCGTCGCCGGGACGTGCACGACGAAGATGGCCGGCCCCCTCGTCCGCCTGTGGGAGCAGATGCCGGAGCCCAAGTGGTGCGTCGCGATGGGCGACTGCACGTGTTCGGGCGGCCGCTACAAGCGGAGCTACTCGACGATCCAGGGGATCGACCGGATCATGCCCGTCGACGTCTACGTCCCCGGCTGCCCGCCGCGGCCGGAGGGGCTCATCTACGGGATGATGAAGCTCCAGCAGATCGTCAAGGACCGCCGCGGCCACTGGCCGGAGCGAGCCATCGGCCCGACCGTGCCGGACGGCGTCTAGGCGATGGACCGAGCGCTCAAGCGCCGCCTCGAGGTGCGGTTCGGCGATCTGCTCGGTGGCCCGGTCCACCAGCGCCACGACGAGACGGAGATCCGGATCCCACCGGCGGAGGTCCCGGCCGTCCTCCGGGCGCTCCACGACGAGCCGGAGTTCCGATTCACGTTCCTCGGCGACCTGTGCGGGGTGGACACGGGCACGGAGATGCAGGCGGTCTATCACCTCTGGAGCGAGACCTCGCCGGACTGGCTCCGCGTCGTCGCCGTCGGCCTGTCGCGGGACGATCCGCGCGTCCCGTCGGTCACCTTCCTGTGGAAGGGTGCCGAGTGGCAGGAACGCGAGGCCTATGACATGTTCGGCATCACGTTCGAGGGGAACCGGGACCTCCGGCGGATCTACATGCCGCCCGACTACACGAGCTTCCCGCTCCGCAAGGACTTCTTCCTGCCTGACGATGCGTCACGCTCGCCGGGCGGCGGCGTCCGCCACATGGAGCAGGTCCACGCGCCGGTGAACGCCACCCCGGGAGCGGTCGTCCGCCGCTCGACGGCCGGCTGACCCAGCGCCATGACGACGACCGCAGACGACCGTCGCACGCCGCGCCACGCCTCGGCCGACGATCCGCGAGTCATGCTCGACGAGCAGATCGGCGTCTTCGAGCCGGTCCCGCCGTATCCGCCACGCACCGAGCGGGAGGCGGAGTTCTACACCCTCGGCGACGGCGAGATGTTCATCAACATCGGACCACAGCACCCGTCGACGCACGGCGTCCTGCGGATCGTCCTCAAGATCGACGGGGAGCAGGTCGTGGATCTCGACCCGGTCCTCGGCTACCTCCACCGCGGAGTGGAGAAGCTCTGCGAGAACGCCGACTACCACCAGGCGATCTGCTACACGGACCCGCTCGAATATGTGAGCTCGCTCTTCATGGAGTGGGCGCCGGTCATGGCCTTCGAGAAGCTCCTCGACGTCGAGGTTCCGCGACGAGCCGAGTACATCCGGGTCCTCACCGGCGAGCTCAACCGGGTGATGAGCCACATCATGTTCGTCGGCTGGATGGCCCTCGACCTCGGCGGTCTCACCCCGATCCTGTGGGGCTTCATCGAACGCGACGAGATCGTCGAGATGCTGGCGAGCATCGCCGGTCAGCGGATGCTCTTCAACTACTTCCGGATCGGCGGGGTCAACGGCGACCTGAACCACGACTTCATGAGCCGTCTCGGGCGCTGGATGAGTCACGCGACGAGCCAGCTCGACACGGAGCTCGCCCTCCTCAACGAGAACGAGATCTTCGTCCGCCGGATGCGCGGCCTCGGCGTCGTCGATCGGGAGACGGCGATGCGGATGTGCCTGAGCGGCCCGAACCTGCGCTCCACCGGCGTCCCGTTCGACGTCCGCCGGGCTCATCCGTACAGCGTCTACCCGGAGCTCGACTTCGACGTGCCGACCCGGAGCGAGGGCGACTGCCTGGCGCGGTACCTGCTCCGGATGGACGAGGTGCGCCAGAGTCTCCGCATCATCGACCAGTGTCTCCATGAGATGCCGGACGGGCCGATCATGGCGAAGCTCCCCCGGCTTCTCCGCCCGCGACCCGGTCGGGCCTACGCGGCGGTCGAGGGACCGCGCGGCCAGCTCGCGACGTATGCGATGAGCGACGGAACGGATCAGCCGTTCCGGATGCGGATCCACGACCCGAGCTTCGTCAATCTCCAGACCGTGGGCCTCGTCATGCCGGGCCACCTCATCGCCGACACGATGGCGGTCATGGCCTCCCTCGATCCGATCATGGGCGGGGTGGACAAGTGACCGCCGCCGTCGGCCGCACCTGGACGAGGCTGACGATCGCCGGCAAGGTGGTCTTCGTCGCGGTCCCGCTGCTCCTCGCCCTGCTTGTGCCGCTCGGTATCGCCATCGTCCTGTGGGGCGGCGCGATCGTCGACTTCCTCGCCGCGAATCTCCCGCTCGTCCGGTTCGCCGTGGCCGCGACGGCCGTCCTCCTCATGACCGTCCCGACGGCCTTCCTCATCATCTACATGGAGATGAAGGTCATCGCCCTCATGAACCTGCGGGTCGGTCCGGATCGCGTGGGTCCGTTCGGATCCGCCCTGTCCGTCGTCCACGGGCTCAAGGTCCTCATGAAGGAGGACTTCACGCCGACCGGGGTGGACCCACTCGTCTTCACGTGGGCGCCGGTGGTCGTCTACCTCGCGAGCGTCATGGCCCTCCTCGTCATCCCCTTCGGGCCGGGGCTGTTCGGGCAGGGCGACATCAACCTCGCCCTCCTCTACTTCTTCGCGATCGGCGGGCTGTCCGTCGTCGGCCTGCTCATGGCCGGCTGGTCGAGCTTCAACAAGTACTCGCTCCTCGGCGGACTCCGGTCGGCAGCCCAGGTCGTGAGCTACGAGATCCCGCTCACGCTCTCGGTCGTCGGGCTCATCCTCCTCGCCGGGACGATGAGCCTCAACCGGATCGTCCTCATGCAATCCGGCTCGGTCCTCGACTGGAACATCTTCCGCCAGCCGCTCGGGGCGCTCATCTTCCTCATCGCGGCTGCAGCCGAGGCGAACCGGACACCGTTCGACCTCACCGAGGCGGACAGCGAGATCGTCGCGGGCTACGCGACCGAGTACAGCGGCATGCGGTTCGGCTTCTTCTTCTTCGCCGAATACGTCAACGTCTTCATCATCTCCGCCCTCACCGTGACCCTCTTCTTCGGCGGCTGGACGGCACCGCTCGACTGGCCGTGGCCGATCGTCTCCTCGCTCGACCCGGGCAGCCTCGGAATCGGCCTGCTCATCCTCATCGCGATCGTGCCGCTGATCGGGACCCTCCTCCTGGCCGCTCCGTTCTTCGTCGCCCGAAGCTCGATGCCCGCCTGGCAGGCCCTCGTCATCGGGTTCATCCTCTTCAATCTCCTCGCGGTCGTCGCGGTGGCCGGCTGGGCGTTTCTCACCTTCGACTGGGTCGCCGGGCTCCTCTGGTTCCTCGGCAAGACGTACGTCTTCGTGTTCACGTTCGTCTGGCTCCGGGGGACCCTGCCACGGGTCCGCATCGATCAGCTCATGGGTTTCGCCTGGAAGTGGCTCCTGCCTGCCTCGCTCCTCAACCTGTTCGTCACGGCCGCCGCGATCGTCGTGGTGGGTCGGTGAGCGCATCCGTGAGGGTCGTCCGGTGAGCCAGCTGCCCGGCCTCGGCATCGTCAAGGGGATGGCGATCACGCTTCGGCGCTTCTTCGAGCCGAAGGCCACCATCCGCTACCCGGAAGTCGCGGCGACGATCACGCCGAAGTTCCGGGGGCGGCTGCAGCTCCTCTATGACGAATGGGGCACGCTCAAGTGCGAGACCTGCTTCCAGTGCGCCCAGGCCTGCCCGATCGAATGCATCGACATGGGCGGGACGGACACGAAGGGCCGCTACCACGTCCACTGGGGAGCGCCGGAGACGTATGGCGAGCGGCGCGAGGAGTCAGCACTCCGCCGATCCGGGCGGACGGTGCCGGACGAGGCGTACGCCCACTTCGACACACCGGACGGCCTCGCCGCCGTCGACGCGATCCTCGATGCGCACGACCGCGACCCGGCCCGCATGCTCGCGATCCTCGAGGCGACGCAGGCCCGGTTCGGCTATCTCCCGGTGGCGGCGCTCAAGCGGATCTCCCACGCGACGGGGGCGTGGTACGCGATGATCTACGGCACCGCCTCGTACTACCGTCATCTCCGCTTCGAGGCACCCGAGGCGGTCGAGCAGGCCGCGGCCGTCGCCCACCACCGGCCGTCGGAGGAGGCGTTCATCGCGGCGCTCGACACCGCGCTCGGACGCCCGGGACGGGCCTGACCCGATGACCGAGATCCTCGCGACGCCGGCCACCTGGCCGGCGATCCTCCTTCCGCGCAGTGGAGCGGACGCCGGCGGCGGCACGACCGGGACGGACGGCGCGGTCGGATCGTTCGCCGGCCTCCGGCGGGCGATCGCCGAGCTCGGTCCGGCCGGGACGATCGCCGCGGTCGTCGCGTCGGGGCTTCGGGGTCGCGGCGGTGGCGGCTTCCCGACCGGTGAGAAGTGGCGCGCGGCGGCGGCGATGGACACCGGACGGCGCTATGTCGTCGCCAACGGGTACGGGGCGGACCCGGCGGTCTCGACGGATCGGACGCTCCTGGAGCGCGCCCCGTCCGCGGTCGTCGAGGGAGCGGCGATCGCCGCCTTCGCGATCGGCGCGGCAGAGGCGATCATCGCCGTCCGCGCCGAAGCGACCGCCGCGATCTCGGCCCTCGAAGCGTCTATCGCCGCGGCCGAGGCGGCGGGTCACCTCGGCCCCGATGCGATCGCTCCCGGCCGCGACCTCACGGTCCACGTCCGGACCGTCCAGGGCGCGTACATGCTCGGCGAGGAGACGGTCCTCCTCAAGGCCCTCGAGGGCAAGCGCGGCCAGCCGGAACAACGCCCGCCCCACCCGACGGAGCGCGGCCTGTTCGGCGCGCCGACCGTCGTCCAGAACGTCCAGACGCTCGCCGCGGTGCCGTGGATCGTCCGCCACGGCGCGGAGGCCTTCGCCGCGCTCGGCGGGTCCGCGAGTCCTGGCACGATCCTCGTCCAGGTCCGCGGAGCGGAGCGGTCCGCCATCGCCGAGATCCCGCTCGGGACCCGGCTCGGCGAGATCGTCGCCCTCGGCGGGCCGGTCACGGCGGGCCACCGACTCAAAGCCGTCCTCGTCGGCGGCCCGTCCGGTGGACTCCTGCCGGCCGACGCCCTCGACACGCTCTACGACTTCGATCCCCTCCGGCTCGCGGGGGCGCACATCGGTTCGGGGAGCGTCGTCGCGGTCGACGATCGGACCTGCGTCGTCGATCTCGCTCGAGTCCTCACCCGGTTCTGCGCCGACGAGGCGTGCGGCAAGACGATCCCGTGCCGGATCGGGACGCGACGCCTGACGGAGATCGGCGATCGGGTCGTCGGCGGTCGGCCGCGCCCGACGGACCTCCAGCTCCTCGCCGACCTGTCCCACGACATGGTCGAGAGCGCCCTGTGCGACCACGAGCGCCTGACGACCCTCCCGTACACGAGCGGGATGCGATACTTCCGGGCGGAGCTCGACGACCACATCCTCCGCAGCTCATGCCCCGCCGGCGTATGCCACCCGATCGCGGTGATCGCCGGCGCCGGGGCCCAGTGAGGCAGACCGCGACCCGATGACCGACCTCATCGTCCGCCCCCACGAAGCCCCCGGCCTGCTCGCCGTCGTGGACACGGTCACGCCTCGCGACGACTCGCTCGCCGAGCGCCTCATCACGACCCAGTCACCGCAGCGACCGCAGTCCGCCCCGGCGATCCGTCTCGAGGTGGACGGCCGCCTCATCGAGGGGCGCGAGGGCCAGACGATCCTCGAGGTCTGTCGGGACAACGGGATCGAGATCCCCACCCTCTGCTACGAGCCGAAGCTCCCGGGCTTCGGCGCCTGCCGGATGTGCGTCGTGGAGGTCGAGGGCGAGGAGCACCCGCCGATCAGCTGCTCGCAGCGGGCGACGGCCGGAATGGTCGTCCAGACGCAGACCGAGATGGTCCGCCAGCTGCGGGCGACGAACCTCGAGCTCATCTTCAGCGACCACAACGCGTACTGCCTTCCCCCGTGCCAGAACAAGTGCCCGAGCCACATCGACATCCCCGGCTTCCTCAAGGCGAACGCAGAGGCGAACTGGCGCGAGTCGACCCGCATCTTCAAGCGGACGATCCCATTCCCGTCGGTCCTCGGCCGGGTCTGCCCGGCACCGTGCGAGGAGCACTGCCGGCGCGACGAGGTTGACGAGGCGATCGCCATCCGGGACAGCCACCGCTATGCCGGGGACCAGGTGCTCCGGGCGATGCTCGACGAGGGCGTCGATCCGCCGATCCCGTTCGAGCAGCAGCCGAGGTCCGGCCGCCGTGCTGCGGTCATCGGCTCCGGGCCGGCCGGGATGGCGGCGGCCTATTACCTCCTCCTCGCCGGCCACGACGTGACGGTCTTCGAGCGCGACCCGGCTCCCGGGGGGATGCTCCGCTACGGCATCCCGCAGTACCGCCTGCCCAAGGTGGAGGTCCTGGAGGCCGAATACGAGAGCGTCACCCGCCTCGGCGGCGAGATCCGCTGCGGCCAGGGACTGGGCCGCGACTTCTCGCTCGACGACCTCCAGAACCAGGGCTACGATGCGGTCCTCATCGCCATCGGCTGTTACGACACGAACAAGCTCGGGATCCCCGGCGAGGACGCCGACGGCGTCATCGACGGACTCGAATACCTCCAGACGGCAACCCTCGGGCTCGAATACCCCGGCCACCGGGGCACGAAGGTCATCGTCATCGGCGGCGGCTTCACCTCGATGGATTGCACCCGGACGTCGATCCGCCAGGGCGCGGCCGAGGTGACCCTCGTCTACCGCCGGGACATGAAGGACATGCCGGCCTCCGGCGAGGTCCACGAGGCGATCGAGGAAGGCGCGACGGCGATCTTCCAGGCCGCACCGGTGCGGGTCATCACGGACGCGAAGAACCGGGTCACCGGGGTCGAGTTCATCCGCAACAAGCTCGGCGAGCCGGACGCCTCGGGACGGCGTCGCCCCGAGCCCGCCCCGGGAACGGAGTTCACCCTGCCGGCCGACCGGGTCCTCCTCGCCATCGGCCAGGGACCGGATCTCAGCTGGTTCGGACCCGGAAACGAAGGCCTGACCGCGACCAGGCAGCGCCGTCTCAAGGCCGACGCGGTGACGTTCGAGACCGGGCGATCTGGCGTGTTCGGGACGGGCGACGTGCGGATCGGCGCAGCGACGGTCGTCGCCGCCGTGGCCGAGGGACGTCGCGCCTCGTACGCCGCAGACGCGTACCTCAAGGGGCTCGACCTCGGGGCAATCAGGACCCGCCAGCAGCTCGCCGAGCCGCAGCCCGAGTTCCTCTCGATCGTCCCGTTCACGAGCGAGGTCAAGGAGTCGCGCCACCGCCTCACGGCGATGCCGGCCGAGGCTCGGAACCGCAGCTATGTCGAGTACGAGATCCCGTACAGCCCGGCCGAGGCGGTCGCCGAGTCGAGCCGCTGCCTCCAGTGCACGTGCGAGGCCATCGGATTCTGCGACCTCCGTCGCCTCGGCATCGAGTACGGGACGACACTCCAAACGCTCGAGCCGGCGTACCACCAGGGAGCCGGCTACCGGAGCGTGACCGAGAACCGCTTCACGGGCTCCAACCACGACTACATCCGCGACGACTCGCACGCGTTCATCCTGCGCGAGCCATCACGTTGCATCGACTGCGGCCGCTGCGCCCAGGTCTGCTCGGAGGTGGTCGGGGCGGCCTGCTACGACTTCATGCGGATCGGCTTCGACACCCTGGTCACGACGCCGCTCGACATGAGCCTCAACGACACGCCCTGCGTCTCGTGCGGCCGATGCGCAGAGACGTGCCCGACCGGTGCCCTCATGCCGAAGCCGCGGGTGCTCGAGAAGTACGAGGTTGACGAGAGCCGCTGCATCCTCTGCGGGATCTGCGTGGACGCCTGCCCGTACGACGCTCTCCGCGATGGAGCGGACTTCGAGCTCGCCCACACGAGCCGGGCGGACCCGCAGATCGATCTCCTCGCCCTCGCCGCCGTCGACCGCGAGACAGAGGTGACGTACATCCGTCGCGAGCGTGACTGGGCCACCCGGGCCCTCGCCGAAGGCCGCTCGACGGCGCCGCGGCTCCTCCCGATGCTGCCGGCAGCGATCGCCGCCGGCGGCGTGCCCAACGGCAACGGCCACGCTCACGGCAACGGCCACGCTCACGGCACCGGTCATGGCGCGCCTCTACCCGCCCTCGGCGCGGGCGCCGTCCCCGGCCCGGCGGCAGACCACGGCGTCGGCACGGCCGGCGGGCACGGCTGAGACACGGATGCCCATCCCGAGCACGATCCCGATCATCGGCGGCACCTGGGACGACCTCCTCTTCGTCCTTTTCGCCGCCATCCTCCTCGTCGCCGGACTGCTCGTGGTGACGATGCGCGACATCATCCGCTGCGGCCTGGCGATGATCGTCTGCTTCGGCGCCCTCGCCGGGATCTATGTCGTCCTCGGCGCGCCGCTCGTCGCCGGAGCCCAGGTGCTCGTCTACATCGGGGCGATCAGCGTCCTCGTGCTCTTCGCGATCATGCTCACGGAGAACAAGGCCGCGCCCGCGCGGCTCGTCTTCCAGACCCAGGCCCGGCCGGCCGCGATCGCCTCGATCGTCCTCGCCGCGATCATCGCCCTGACGGTGTCCGCCACGGACTGGGGGAGCCTCGCGACGCGGGTCCGGAGCGCGACCGAGGACGTCGCGCGAGCGCTCTTCGCCTCGTTCACCCTGCCGTTCGAGATCGTCAGCGTCCTCCTGCTCGCGGCCGTCATCGGTGGCATCTTCCTCGCCAGGCGCGAGGGCGGCGAGCGCCCGTGAGCGACAACCTGGACAGCTACCTCATCGTGTCCGGCATCCTCTTCGCGATCGGGACATTCGGCTTCCTCGCCCGGCGGAACGCGATCAGCATGCTCATGTCCATCGAACTCATGATCAACGCCGTGAACCTCACGATCGTCGCGTTCGGGTCGTTCATCGAGCCGTTCAGGTCGAACGCTTCGGTCATCGCCATCATCGTCATGGCGGTCGCGGCCGCCGAGGCGACGGTCGGACTCGCCCTCGTCATCGCGATCTACCGGAACCGGAAGACGCCCCTCGTCGACGAGTACGACTCGATGCGGCAATAGCCGGACGCCGCCGGACCGACCGATGAACCAGCTCATCCCGCTCATCCCGCTCATCCCGATCATCGGCTTCGCGTTCAGCGCGCTCTTCGGCCGGCGCCTCCAGGCGCGCTACGGGAAGCCCGCCGCGAGCCTCGTGCCGGTCGGGCTCATCGTGCTCACCTGGCTCATCTCGATGGCGGTCGCGGCGACGGCCCTGACCGGCGGCTTCGGCGAGACGGGCGCGAACGTGACGCTCTGGCAGTGGATCCACGCCGGGACCTTCACCGTCGACATCGGGTTCACGGTGGACCAGCTGACCGCAGTCCTCCTCATCGTGGTCACGACGATCGGGATGCTCGTCCACATCTACTCGATCGGCTACATGAGTCACGACGGCGGCTACTGGCGGTTCTTCGCCTACCTCAACCTGTTCATGTTCTCGATGCTCCTCCTCGTCCTCGCCGACAACTTCCTCCTCGTCTTCGCGGGCTGGGAGCTCGTCGGCCTGTCGAGCTACGCCCTCATCGGCTTCTGGTATCGCCGGCCGAGCGCCGGCCTGGCGGCGAAGAAGGCGTTCATCGTCAACCGCGTCGGGGACGTCGGCTTCGCGCTCGGGATCATGGCGATCTGGGTGAACACCGGGACGCTCAACATCCGCGTCGCGCTCGAGCGGCTCGGCGCGCTCGACGCGCAGAACCACGGCCTCGTCGTCGTCATCGCCCTGCTCGTCTTCTGCGGGGCGGTGGGCAAGAGCGCCCAGTTCCCGCTCCACGTCTGGCTGCCCGATGCGATGGAGGGCCCGACGCCCGTCTCCGCCCTCATCCACGCGGCGACGATGGTGAACGCCGGCGTCTACCTCGTCGCCCGCGTGAATCCGCTGTTCGGCCACGCCCAGGAGGCGATGGTCGTCGTCGCCGCGATCGGCATCTTCACCGCGATCCTCGCCGCTTCCATCGCGACGACCCAGACGGATATCAAGCGGGTCCTCGCCTATTCGACGCTCAGTCAGCTCGGTTACATGTTCGCCGCGCTCGGCGTCGGGGCGTGGGCGGCGGCGATCTTCCACCTCATGGCCCATGGCTTCTTCAAGGGACTCCTCTTCCTCGACTCGGGCTCGGTCATCCACTCCGTGGGCGGCGAGCAGGACATGCGCCGGATGGGCGGCCTGTCGAAGAAGATCCCGGTGACGTACTGGACGATGCTCATCGGCGCGGTCGCGATCTCCGGCATCCCGCCGCTCGCCGGGTTCTTCAGCAAGGACGAGATCCTCGCCTCCGCGTTCAAGAACGGCTTCCTGTGGGTCTGGGCGGTCGGCTTCATCGTCGCCGGGATGACCGCGTTCTACATGTTCCGGCTCATCGCCCTCACCTTCTGGGGCGAGAGCCGGGTGGATCCGGCCGTCGAGCCGACGATCCACGAGTCGCCGCGCTCGATGACGGTGCCGTTGATCCTCCTCGCGATCCCGAGCGCGCTGCTCGGGATCGCGATCGGCCTGCCGCCCGAGAACGGCCTCCTCGCGAACTGGCTCCGGCCCGTCTTCGAGAGTACGGTCCGGCTGTCAGGCCGAACCGAAAGCTACTCACTCTTCGGCATCGACGGCGCGCTCCTCCTCGCGAGCGTCACCGTGGCGGTCGTCGGCATCGCCATCGCCTGGCGGCTCTTCGGCGTCGAGCTCGGCGGCCTCCGCCGGCGGGCCGATCCGGCGCGCGTCCGGGCGTTAAGCGCCCGTGTCCCGTTCCTCTATCGGGCCTCGCTCAACAAGTGGTGGTTCGACGACCTCTACGACCTGCTGTTCATCCGGATCGGCGGCCGCGTCGCGGCGGCGATGTGGTGGTTCGACCGGAATGTCGTCGACGGGGCGGTGAACGGCATCGGCACGCTCACGATCGGCGGCGGGCGCGAGCTCCGCCGGGTCCAGACCGGGCACGTCCAGAACTACGCCCTCGGCATCGCCGTGGGCCTCATCGTCATGGCTGGCTCGTACCTCCTCATCGTCGGCCACTGATGTCGATCGCCGCGTTCCCCATCCTCTCGATCGTCACGTTCCTCCCGCTCGCCGGGGCGATCGTCATCGGCTTCCTCCCCCGGAACCGCCCGGATCTCGCCCGCTGGACGGCGCTCGGCACGTCCGGCCTGGCCTGGCTGTTCAGCCTCCTCCTCCTCGTCGGCTTCCTCCCCGGCCGCCCGGGCGGCGGGTTCCAGTTCGTCGAGCAGGCGGACTGGATCCCCGCCTTCGGGATCCAGTACAAGCTCGGGGCGGACGGCCTGTCCCTCATCCTCGTCCTGCTCACGACGACCCTGTCGTGGATCAGCATCCTCGCGAGCTTCGGGCCGATCAAGGAGCGGGTGAAGGAGTACATGATCTCCTTCCTCATCCTCGAGGTCGGGATGATCGGGGTGTTCCTCTCGCTCGACCTCTTCCTCTTCTACATCTTCTGGGAGGTCGTCCTCGTCCCGATGTACCTCATCATCGGGATCTGGGGCGGGCCGCGCCGGATCTACGCGACGATCAAGTTCGTCCTCTACACCCTCGTCGGGTCGCTCCTCATGCTCGTCGCCATCCTCGCCACCGCGTTCACCTACGCGCAGGGTCACGGGGGCTCGTTCGTGGGGGCGTTCGACTTCATCCACCTCCGCGACTACGCCGCTACCGCCGGCTTCTCGAACACGCTCCAGATGTTCGCCTTCGCCGCGTTCTTCCTCGCCTTCGCCATCAAGATCCCGATGTTCCCCTTTCACACCTGGTTGCCGGACGCCCACGTGGAGGCGCCCACGGCGGGCTCGGTCATCCTCGCCGGTGTGCTCCTCAAGCTCGGCGGCTACGGGTTCATCCGGTTCGCCCTGCCGTTGTTCCCTGAGGCCGCCCGGACGTACGGGCCGTGGATCATCGCCCTGAGCCTCATCGCCATCATCTACGGAGCGATCGTGGCCCTCGTGCAACCGGACCTCAAGAAGCTCGTCGCGTACAGCTCGGTGAGCCACATGGGGTTCGTCACCCTCGGGATCTTCATCTTCCAGCCGCAGGGGATGAACGGCGCGATCCTCCAGATGGTGAACCACGGGCTCATCACCGGCGCCCTGTTCCTCCTCGTCGGCGTCATCTACGAACGGACCCACGACCGGACGATCGCGAAGATGGGCGGCCTCGCATCGCTCACTCCGGTCTACGCGGCGACCTTCGGGTTCTTCGTGTTCGCCTCCGTCGGCCTGCCCGGCCTGTCCGGATTCGTCGGCGAATTCCTCGTCTTCGTCGGGGCGTGGGCATACAGCCCGGTCGTCGCGGCGATCGCCGCGTTCGTGATGATCTTCGCGGCCGGATACCTCCTCTGGATGTTCCAGCGCATGTTCACCGGCGACGTGTCCGAATTCTTCGCCGGCCTCGGCCACCACATCACGGACCTTCGGCCGGTCGAGATCGTGACGCTGGTCCCGCTCGGGACCCTCGTCGTCGTCTTCGGCCTCTTCCCGGGCCTCATCCTCGACCTCGTCTCGGGCACGGTGAACTCCGTGCTCGGCAGCGTCGGGGCGGCGACCGCGATCCACCTCCTCCCCTGGCAGTAGCGGAGCACGCGAGCACGATGGCCTGGGCCGACCTCGTCACCATCGCCCCGCTGGCCGGCGCGATCCTCGTCGCCGCCGCGATCGTCGTCGCCGATATGATCCGGCCCGGTGACCGGACGGCAGCGCTCATCGTCAGCTTCGCCGGCCTCGCCATCGTCGCCGCGCTCACACTGCTGACGGGGCGGACGCCGGCAGACGCCTTCGCGGGTGCCTACCGGGTCGACGCCCTCACCACCTTCCTCGACCTCCTGTTCGTCTCGATCGTCGCGTTGACGATCCTCTTCGCCCCGGACTACCTCGAGCCGCGTGGCCTGCCGGTCGCCGAGTTCGCCGCGGTCCTCGTCTTCGCGATGACGGGCGCGATGCTCATCTCCGCCTCGGCCGACCTCCTCGTCCTCTTCCTCGGCCTCGAGCTCATGGTCCTGCCGGGCTACCTCCTCGCCGGGTACGCGAAACACGACGCCCTGTCCACCGAAGGGGCGATCAAGTACTTCCTCCTCGGCTCGTTCAGCTCGGCGATCTTCCTCTTCGGACTCGCCTTCATCTGGGGTCTCAGCGGGTCGACCCGGATCGCGGACGTGGCCGCCCATCTGTCGTCCATGGTGAGCGGCTCGGCGCCATTCTCACCGGGCCTCGCGATGGGCCTCGCCTTCCTCACGACCGGCGTTGCCTTCAAGATCGCCGCGGTCCCGTTCCATTACTGGACGCCGGACGCGTACCAGGGTTCGCCGACCCCCATCACGGGCTACCTCTCGGTGGGCCCCAAGGTGGGAGCCTTCGCCCTCATCCTCCGGCTCTTCGTCGGCGCGCTCGATCCGGTGAAGGCGGACTGGCTCGTCGTCATCGTCGTCCTCGCCGCCCTCACGATGACGCTCGGCAACCTCGTGGCCCTCACCCAGGACAACGTGAAACGGATGCTCGCCTACAGCTCGATCGCCCACACCGGGTACATGCTCGTCGGCCTCGCCGCGTACGCCGCCGGCCGGATCGAAGGGATCGAGGGGCTGCTCTACTACGCGGCCGCCTACACGTTCATGAACCTCGGCGCGTTCGCCGTCGTCGCCGCTCTCCAGCGACGGCCCGGCGTGACGAGCCAGCTCGACACGTTCGCCGGCCTCGGGCGGCGGGAGCCCATCCTCGGGATCCTCATGACCCTGTTCATGCTGTCCCTCACCGGGATCCCTCCCACGGCGGGCTTCTTCGCCAAGTTCAGCGTGATCCTGCCCGCCATCCAGGCCGGTGGCTGGCTCACGGCGCTCGCGGTCCTCGCCGTCCTCAATGCCGCCGCGGCGGCGTTCTACTACCTCCGCGTCGTCGTGTACATGTTCATGCGCGAACCGGCCGGCGAGGCGGACCGGTCGCCCCACAGCTCGCTCGTCTGGACGGGCCTGTGGGCGACGACCGTGCTCACGATCGTGCTCGGACTCTTCCCCGGCCCGCTGCTCGCGATCGTCGGCGACGCCGCACGCGCCTTGCCATAGCGGTCGCGGACGCGGTCTCCCGCGGTACCGTCCGACTCGGCTGAGCCAGGCCGTCAGGGCGTGACAGACGTCGTCGGCAGGATCTGCTGAAGGTTCGCCGCCATACCGGCGGCGGTGAGACCACCGTACGCGGCGGCTCGGATGATGCCGTCCGCGCCGATCCAGTAATGGAGCGGGAGAACGACCGCGCCCCACGCCCGCTGGGCGGTGCCGTCCGGGTCGAGCCCGATCGGGAACGTCGTCCCGAGCGACTTCGCGAAGGCGGCGATCGTCGCCTCACTCTCGGCCACGTCGACGGCGACGACCGTGAGCCCGGTCGGCGCATAGCGCGTCGCGAACCCCTCCATGAGCGCGAACTCGGCTCGGGCGGCGGGGCAGTACGTCCCCATGAAGTCGAGCCAGACCGGCGTGCCGCGCAGCTTCGAGAGGTCGATCGTCCCGCCACCGAGCCTGGCGACCATGAGCGATGGCGCAGGCTGGCCGAGATGGAACTGGCCGGCGAGCTGGTCGACGGATGGCGAGGCGCCGGCCGAGGCCGAGGCCGTCCCGACGGACGGCGAGGCGGGCGGGGCCGACCCGGCGGGCGTGGACGTCGATGGGATCGGGCTGGAGGCCGGGGAGGCGGAGGGCGCGCTCGGGGCGGCGTTCGGAGGGCCGCCGGGAGCCGGGACCGTCGGCTCCGGATGGACCACCGGTGGCGCCACCGCGATGACGACCGCGAGCGCGCCTGTCATCGTCACCGCACCGGCGAGCACCGCGAGGAGGATGACGAGGCGGCGATGCACCTTCGGAGCGTACCAGTACGACCGTTCGAGGGCAGTCCCGAAGGACCGCTGCTAGCATGGCCGACCCATGGACCTCCTGCGCGGCCATCTCCGGTCCCGGATCCTCCCGGCCGTCCTCACTGCGACCGGGATCGCCCTCGTGACAGCCGGCCTGCTCACCTACTCGACACCCGTCGATGCCGGGCCGGTCGTCCTGACGAGCGGCGCGGCGAGCGCGCCGTCGTCGAGCGCGCCCACGTCGGTCCCGCCGAGCTTCAGCCTGCTCACCCTGCCTCCATTCCCCACGCCGAGCGACGGGCCGTCGTCCTCGCCCACGACGAGGGTCACCACGCGGGTCGTCGTGCCCGCCCTCGGCATCGACCTTCCGGTGGTCAAGCCACCGGCCGGGTTCCCCTTCTGCAACGTCGCGATGTACCTCGACCTCTTCTCGCAGCCGGGCGAGCCGGGCCCGACGTACCTCTTCGCCCATGCCCGGACTGGCATGTTCCTGCCGCTCCTCACCCGCTCCCAGGTGAGCGACGGCGCATCGATGATCGGGATGCTCGTCGAGCTGTACACGAGCGATGACCAGCTGTTCCTCTACCGGGTGGTCGAGGTACGGCGGCACTATCCGGCCGACCGCAGTCTCTCGACGCTCCAGACGAAGGACGATCAGGTGTGGCTCCAGACGTCGGAGGGACCGTACGCGGGCTCGCCGAAGCTGCAGGTCGTCGCCGACCTCCTCTCGAGCGGGCCGGCGGATGCCGCCCAGGCCCACCCCACCCCGCACCCGATCGTCTGCGCCTGATCACACCTGGAGGCGAGGCTCGGGCGCGACCTCGTTTCGCGACCGGCCAGGGCCGCCGCCGAGGACGAGTGCCGCCGGGATCGCCACCGCAGTCACCCCGGCGGCGACGGCGAAGAGACCGACCATGACCGATGTCGCCTCCATGGCGGCCCAGGACTCGAGGGCGCCGACGACGAGGCCGTCCTTGAGCGGCCGATCGCGAAGATCCGCCGGGATGAACGCCTTGTAGCCGCCCGGGGTCCGATAGACCTCGTCGTACAGATGGGTGATGACGGTCGAGCCGTAGGCGGCGAGGACGGCGAGGCCGATCGCCATGCCCACCATCCGGGCGACGGTCACGGTCGAGGAGGCCGCGCCGTACGAGCTCGCGGGCACCGCCCCCAGGGCAGCGGTCGAGCGCGGCGTCACCGTCAGCCCGAATCCGAGCCCGAAGATCGCCAGCACGCCGGCGACCGTCCCGAGGTCGACGCTCGGCGCCCAGCGGCTCATGACCACGAGCGCGCCGATGGCGAGACCGAGGCCCACGGCGGAGACTGCCCGGAGGCTGAGCGTGCGGATGAGCCAGCCGGCCCCGAGCGCGCCGATCGCGGTCGCGAGGGCGAGCGCGCCGAGCACGAGACGCTGGTCGTCAGGTCCGCCGTACAGGACCCGGTCCACGAAGAGCGCGCCGCCGACGATCGCGGTGGCGAAGGCATAGCCGGTGAGGAGCGAGACGATCGTCGCGGCGCTGAAGACCCTGTCCCGGAAGAGCCGCGGGTCGATGAACGGATCGTCGCGCCGAAGGGCGCCACGGACGTAGCCGGCGATCGCGGCCACGGCGACGACCGTGAGGAACCCGGCGAGGACGGTCGGATCGAACCCGCCGGCGGTCGGTCCGGCGCTGCCGATCAGGCTCACCGACCCGAGCGCCGCGGCGAGCCCGAGCGAGAAGAGGACCGCTCCGCGGAGGTCGATCCGGCTCGCCCGGCGGGGCGTGTCCCAGCCGTCGCTCGCCGCCCAGGCGAGGGCAAGGGCGACGATGCCGATCGGGACGTCGACGTAGAAGACCCACCGCCAGGCCGGGTCGAGGGCATGGAGTATCGGACCGCTCGTGATCCCGATGCCGGCAAGTGCCGAGGCCGGGTGGAGCGCTCCGAGGATCGTCGCTCCGACGAATGGTCCGGCCGCCATCCCGAGGAACGTGAGGCCGCCGATGATGCCGAGTGCCCGAGCTCGCCGGTGACCCTCGAAGAGGTGCGCGGCCGCGGCGGTCCCGACCGGGATGAGGATCCCTCCCCCCACCGCCTGGACGAGCCGGGCGGCGATGAGCGCGTCGATCGTCGGCGCGGCGCCGGCGAGCGCAGAGCCGACGGTGAACGCGACGAGCCCGCCGAGGAACAGGCGTCGGACGCCCCACAGATCGGCGAGGCGACCGGCGAGCGGCATGGTCACGATCGAGACGAGGAGATACCCAGTGACGATCCACGCCGCGTGCCGCAGATCCGTGATATCCGACAGGTCGCGGAGGATGGACGGAAGGGCGACCGCCGTGATCATGAGCTCGAGGCCGGAAAGGAAGACGCCGACGCCGAGGACCGCCAGGATGATCGATGCGTCGCGGCGTCCCATCGTCGGCCGAGTGATCAGCCGCCCGGCGCCGGGAAGAGCGGTCGCGCACCCTCCGCGGCCTCCCGAAGGTGGGTCGGCCCATGGATCGCTGCCGGCTCGGCACGGCCGAACGGCGCGGAGGCCGGCTCGACGTGCGCCTCGGCAACGATGGCTTCGCAGATGCCGGCATCGTGCATGTCAGAGACGTCGATCCAGCGGCGCACCAGTTCACGGCTCGCGTCCAACGGTCCTCATCTCCTCGCGGTGCCTCAGTGTACGGGGGACGCGACGACCGGTTCCCGTCGGGTCAGGCCGATTCTCATCGGCCCATTCCCGGAACGTTGGATACGCGATCCGGGGTTCGGAGGGACCGATCCATCTCATCCCTGCATCCAGGGACCGCGTGAGACGTGGTCGGTGGAAGACGCGACTCCAACGTTCCCCCTGTGAACGCATGAGAGCAGCAGGCCGTCCGGACATCCGGGGACATCTCCCGGGCGACGGCCTCCGTGTTGTCGCCGGGTGTGCGACAGATTTGTAGGTGCTGACGGTCAGGCCGCGGTCGTCTGGTTGTGGATGCGCCCCCAGACTTCCTCCCAGCGGCCGCTCGCCTCCTGGCAGCGCAGGCTGACGATGCCGGCCGCGCCGCGCACGCTCCAGCGCATGCCGGAGAGCTTCAGCCGCTGGCCGATGACGGCCTTGCAGCCGGCCTCGACCGCGCCGGACCCGGCGAAGTGGCCGAGTGCCCGGAAGTGCGCGTAGCGCATCCGCTCGGCGTTGGTCTCGAAGTAGCCGAGTGCCTTCTCGACCTCGCGGGTCTGCGCGTCGGGGAGGGAGAGGTTCCTGGTGGTGGCGAGCAGCGCCGGAACGTCACCGCGGTCGAGGTCGGCCAGCCGCTCGGCGAGCCAGCCCGGAGCGTCGTCGCCGAGGGTGGGCGCGACCAGCGCGCCCAGCGCGTGGACGTGCTCGCGGGCGTGGTAGAGGTCGACGATCTGGGTCGCGCCCGGGAAGTGCAGGTCGGCGAGACGCCAGATCCAGGGCGCCCCGTCGCCGAGCACGACGAGTTGCTTCGCCGTCTCCGAGCCGCGCCGGCGCGCCTCGGCGTAGACGAGGGCACCGAAGTGCTCGACGGGCTCCAGGGTGGCGAGGTAGCTCGAGGAGCCCGGGTCGCGGATCGGCTGGCCGGCCTCGTCCAGGCCGGCCTGGGTGAACAGCACCCCGAGTTTCGCCTCGCGGGTGCGGGCCCGCCCGTCGGGGTACTTGCCGGCCCGCCCCGCGGTGTCGGCGGGCACGGTGGGGACGCCGGTGCCGTCGATCGCCAGGTAGAGCTTGGCCACCGGGGGGGCCGGAGCGAACGGGACCAGCCGACCGGCGAGCACCGCGGCCGCCTCCCGGTCAGCAATCGTGACGAGGACCTGTCCGTCGGCCTCCGCGCTGCGCTCCACCCGTTTCGTGGTCAGCTCGACCCCAGCCAACTCGGCCAACAGCTCGCTGGCCTGGGCGAACGGCGCCGCCGCACCCACCCGGGCCACCATCCTGGCCAGCCCCGGGGACAGCGAGGCCCCGGTGACGCCGAGCTCGGTGTCCCTCGGCACCACCCCGTGGCCGCACGCGGTGCAGTGGTAGTAGGCGCGCCGCAGCTCGACCGGCCCGAGCACCGTGTCGAGGGCCTTGGTCCGATAGGCGACGAACGTGGCCTGATGGCCCGACCCGCAGTCGATGCGCGTCCCGCGGTGGCCGGTATCGAGGGCCAGCAGCTGCTCGAGCAGCGAGCCGCCGAGCCTGGTCATCGCGGTCCGGATCGCCAGCTCCAGCGCGGCCAGGCCCTCGGCGTCGCCGGCGGCGAGCGAGCTTGCGGCCAGGGCGGCCAGCCGGTGCTACCTCGGCGGCGAAGTCCGCCCCGAGGCCCGCGTAGAGCCCCCTTTTTCGGGCCCCATCGCGCCGTTCCTCGCCGGCTCGCCCGCGGCCAGCGGGGAGATCGGCCGGGCATCGCAGATCGCCTCGTTGACCGCCACGATCTGGTGGCTGAGCGCGACGAACTCCTGGTAGTGAGCCAGCTCCCGGCGCACCTTGTCCACCTCCGGGCCCGCCGAGAGCTGACGCCCCTTCGTCGGGCCACCGGCCACCGAACGGGTCCACAGGTGCCGTGGCCCGTGGCCGGGATGCGCAGGCGCCGCGCAGGCGCAGTTCGGCTTGCCGCAGCGGCGGTAGTTCTCGGTGAGCGAACCGCGCCGGAAGTCGCCGACGTCGGCGAGCTCGGCGTGGAGCCGGGCCCGCTGCTGCTCGAGGTCTGGGAGCGAGCGCTGTGCCACGGTGCGGTCTCCTGTCCGGGGTCTGGTTGCGGCATCAACAACCAGACTACCACAGACTACGCTCGCCTCTCGAGACACCTACGTTTTCGTCGCACACCCCCCGGGAGGCGTGTCCTTGACTCACCCGCGCCGCATCGCTAGCATCAACGACGCTTTATATCAATGGCCGTTGATGTTCGAGGCCTCCGCCCTGTCCCCCTCACCCGCCCGGATCCGCTCCACGCTCGCGACGATCGTCGATCAACCCGACGACCTCCGCGAGTTGCGCCGATTCCACAAGGCGCTCGCGGACGTGAATCGATTGCGTATCGTGCGCCGGCTGGCCGGCGGGCCGGCCACCGTCATGGAGCTCGTCGACCACGTCGGTCTCTCGCAGCCGCTCGTGAGCTGGCACATCGGCCGGCTGCGCGCCGCGGGGCTCGTCGTGACACGACGCGCCGGCCGCGGGACCGTCTGCTCGCTCCGCGACGAGTCGTTTGCCGAGAACGTCGATCGCGAGCGGCTGATCCTCGGGCTCCCGTCGGGCGGGGTCCCATGAGCGGCGCGCGGCGCGCCGATGGACGCCGACACGGCGAGCCCGGCGGACATGGCGGCTCATTCGTATCGCCGGCCACCCGGGCCCGCCTGCGGGCGGTCGCCGTCCCGATCGCCCTCGTCCTCGGCCGGCTGGGCCTGACGCCGAACTCCATCACGATCGTCGGCTTCCTCGGCACTTGCGTCGCGGCGGTGGCGGCGGCGCAGCAGGCCTGGGTCCTCGCCGGCGTGCTCGTCATCGCCTTCGGGATCTTCGACCTGTTCGACGGCGCGCTCGCACGGGCGACCGGCACCGCGTCGGCCTTCGGGGCGTTCCTCGACTCGACGCTCGACCGGACCGGCGAGAACCTCGTCCTCGCGGGCGTGGCCTTCGGTTCCGCCATCGGCGGCTTCCCCGAGGGCGCCGGCCTGGCCGCGCTCGCCATGGCGACCTCGTCGATCGTCACCTATACCCGGGCGCGGGCGGAGGCGGTCGGCCTGACTGCCGAGGTCGGGATCGCTCCGCGACCGGAGCGTCTCATCGTCCTCGCGGCGGGGCTCGTCATCGCCGGAGCACTCGGCGGAGTGGGCTACCCGGTGCCGACCGCCGGAGCGCTCGGCGTGGTGGGTTACCCGGTGCCGGGTGCCGGGAATCCCGGCCATCTGGCGGGAGCGACCGCCCTGGCCGTCGCCCTCGGGATCGTCGTCCTCACCTGCGCCATCACGATCGCCCAGCGCATCGTCCATGTCCACGATCAGTCGAATGGTCACCGATAGCAGCACGGAGAGACGCGTGAGCAAGAACGGCAAGAACGGCAGTGCGGCCACGAACGGCGTGGCCCCCGACCCCACGCACGCCGGCGCTCCCCGTCGCGGAGACGGCAGGATCCGGGTCGCCATCGTCGGCGTCGGCAACTGCGCGAGCAGTCTCGTCCAGGGACGCCACTACTACGAGAACGCGAAGAAGGACGACTTCGTCCCCGGACTGATGCACGTCGACCTCGGTGGCTACCACGTCCGCGACATCGAGTTCGTGGCCGCCTTCGACATCGACCGGAACAAGGTCGGCAAGGACCTCTCCGAGGCGATCTACACGAAGCCGAACAATACGTACGTCTTTCAGCAGGTCCCTCATCTCGGCGTTCCGGTCGAGCGCGGGATGACCCACGACGGTCTCGGCAAGTACCTGAGCCAGATCATTGAGAAGGCGCCCGGGCCCACCGCGGACATCGTCGGGATCCTCCGCGAGCGGCAGGTCGACGTGATGGTGAGCTACCTGCCGGTCGGCTCCGAGCAGGCGACGAAGTGGTACGTCGAACAGGCGCTCCAGGCCGGCGTCGCCTTCGTCAATGCGATCCCCGTCTTCATCGGCCGCGAGCCGTACTGGCAGCGGCGCTTCGCCGAGCGCAACCTGCCGCTCATCGGCGACGACATCAAGAGCCAGGTCGGCGCGACGATCACCCATCGCGTCCTCACTCGCCTCTTCATGGACCGCGGCGTCCGGCTCGATCGCACGTACCAGCTCAACTTCGGCGGCAACACGGACTTCCTCAACATGCTCGAGCGGGAACGGCTCGAGAGCAAGAAGATCAGCAAGACGAACGCCGTGACGTCGATGCTCGACTACGAGATCGACCCCGACGACATCCACGTCGGCCCGTCGGACCACGTTCCCTGGCTCCTCGACCGCAAGTGGTGCTACATCCGGATGGAGGGCACGACGTTCGGCGACGTCCCACTCAACGCCGAGCTCAAGCTCGAGGTCTGGGACAGCCCGAACAGTGCCGGCGTCATCACCGACGCGATCCGCTGCATCAAGCTCGGTCTCGATCGTGGGCTCAAGGGAACCCTCGTGGCGCCGGCGAGCTACTTCATGAAGAGCCCGCCGCGCCAGATCCACGACGACATCGCCTTCAACCGGGTCGAGGCATTCATCCGCGGCGAGGACGCCGAGACGCTCGTCGGCACGGAGGCCGCGCCGACGCCGAAGCTCAAGCGGCTCGCCGGGGCGAAGGCGCGGGTCGCCGCCGCGGCCCGGTGACGGAGCCCGGGACGAGCGACATCGCCGGTCGAGAGGCCGCACGGGAGACGCGGGACCGGCCGGCGGGACCGCGGATCGGGCTCGAGGCGCCGCACCGTCGGCTCGAGGAACGCTTCCGACCGCTGGAGCGGGTGACCGTCCGAGCGTACCGGACCGCAGCGTGGCTCCTCGCCCACCTCCCGCCGCGGCCGGCCTGGACCGTCATCGGCTGGTTCAGCCAGGCCGGCTACCTGCTCTGGCCAAAGAAGCGACACTGGGTGGACGCGAACTTCGGTCACGTCCTCGGCCGCGAGCCGTCCCATCGTTCCGTGCGGCGCCTCGCCCTCCGCGCCTACGGCCACTACGCTCGCTACCTCGTGGAGCTCATGCGCCTGCCGTCGCTTCCTCCGGCCGCCGTGGGCGGGCTCGTCGAGCCTGAGGGCATCGAGGATCTCGAACGCTACTGGCGCGAGTCGGACGGGGTCATCCTCGTGGCGGGCCACGTCGGGAACAACGAGGCCTGCGCGGCCGGCGTCGCGTCCCGGGGCTGGCCGATCAGCGTCGTCGCCGACGATTCGTCGTTCCCGGAGATGTTCGAGCTCCTCCGCCGGCAGCGCGAGTCGTGGGGCGTCTCCGTCATCCCGTGGCGGAACCTCCGGGCCGTCTATGCGGTCCTCCGACGGAAGGAGTTGCTCGCGCTCCTCATCGATTGGGGCTACCGCGCCGACGGGATCCCGGTCCGCCTGTTCGGAGCGTGGACGACACTTCCGGC
Source organism: Chloroflexota bacterium (assembly GCA_015478725.1). Lineage (NCBI taxonomy): Bacteria > Bacillati > Chloroflexota > Chloroflexota bacterium. Next base: position 154,662 of record JADMIG010000002.1, read on the forward strand.
AGGCCCGGCGGCGCTCGCCGCGAAGACCGGCTCGACGATCGTCCCGGTGACGATCCGCCGTCTCGCCGACGGGCGGTTCCGGGCGACCCTCGACATGCCGATCCGGGTCGCGTCGAACGCTCCCGCCGAGCTCCAGCGCGCGACCCAGGCGGTCGCGGACGCGCTTGAGCGGACCATCGCGGCCGCGCCGGAGCAGTGGTACTCATTCAAGCCGATGTGGCCCCCGACCGCGGAAGAGTCGGCGGAGCTCGAGGCGCGGGCCGCGGCGATGCTCGCCTCCGGGGCGTGACCCGGGTGATCGGGGGCCGGATGGCGGCTGCTGGGCTCGGCTTCGTCTCCTGGCTCGCCGGCCGCCTGCCGGATCGGCTCCTCAGCGGGATCGCCGATCTCGTCGGCGAGCTGTGGTACCGGCTCGCTCCCGAGCGCGCCGGCCGGGCCCGCCGCAATCTCCGGCGCGTCTGCGGGTGGCTCGCGGCCGAGGGTATGGGCCCGGCCCGGGCCCGGCGCGCGGCGACGGATCCGGCAGTCCTCGAGCGCCTCGTCCGGGCCTCGTTCCGCCATGCCGCCCGGTACTATCTGGAAGTCGCCCAGGTCCCATCGTGGACGCCGGCGTTCATCCGGGACCGGCTCGCCATCGACTCGCCGGAGGTGGTCGATCGCGCTTTCGCCACAGCGGGCCCGATCATCTTCATCGCGCCGCACTTCGGGTCCGTGGAGCTGCCCGGCCTCTACCTCGCGTCACGGAGTGGCCGGACGCCGGTCGCCCCGATGGAGACGCTCCGCGATCCGGCCCTCCAGCGATACTTCGTGCGGACGCGCGGCGCGATGGGGATCCGGATCGTCAGCGTCCGGGAAGCACGGCGCGAGCTGCTCGCGGCGCTCCGGGCCGGTGACCCGGTCGGGCTCGTCGCGGATCGCGACCTCACCGGCGGCGGCATCGCGACGACCCTGTTCGGGGCGCCGGCTCCGCTGCCAGCCGGGCCGGCCCTCCTCGCCATCGAGAGCGGCGCACGGCTCTACGCGACGGCCGTTCGAAGGCTCGCTCCGGGACGCTTCGCCGGCCGCCTCGAGGAGATCCCCGTCCCGACCGGAGGCACGCGCCGGGAACGGGTGACGGCGATCCTGGCGGACGAGGCTCGGGCGTTCGAGCGGGCGATCGCCGACGCTCCCGAACAGTGGTGGGCGATCTTCTTTCCGATCTGGCCGGACCTCGAGGCCGCCGCCGCGCCGACGGCCGAACCGAATCCTGCGCCGACCGCCGAGTCGCGGCCCGACGCCGTGCTCGAACGACGATGACCGATCGCCTCGGTCGGGCGGATCTCCACATCCACACCCTCGCCTCGGACGGAACGTCCGGCCTCGAGGAGATCCTCGCCCATGCGGTCGAGGTCGCCGAGCTCGACGTCATCGCGATCACGGACCACGAGCGGATCGACGCCGCCGTCGCGGCCCGGGCGATGGCGTTCGACCGGGGCCTCCCGCTCGAGGTAGTCGTCGGGGAGGAGGTCACGACCCTCGGCGGACACCTGCTCGCCCTCTACATCGAGGCACCCGTCCGCTCCCTTCGCTCCCTCCGCTCGACGATCGCGGCGGTCCACGAACAGGGCGGCCTGGCGATCCCCGCCCATCCACTCGTTCCGTACCCGCTCTGCGCCCAGGCGTTCGCGCTCCGGCGGCTGCTCGCAGACCCGGATCCGCGGGTCCATCCGGACGGACTCGAGACGTTCAATCCGACGGCCCTCGGCCGGCCGTTCCACGACCGGGCCGTCCGGTTCGCGACCGAATACGAACTCGCCGCCGTCGGCAACAGCGACGCCCACTCGGCTGACGCGGTCGGGATCGGCCATACGACCTTCCCGGGCCGGACCGCGACGGAGCTCCGCACGGCGATCGTCGAACGCCGGACCCATGCTCACGGCTCGTTCCACGGCTCGCTCGGTCAGCTCGGCACATTCGCGAAGCAGCTCCGCAAGTACGGTCGCGACGCCCGCGACGAGGTCGGCGGTCGCCTTCGCCGCGACGGCACCGGGCGAGACCATGGGTACCCCGGGGGCCGCCGGCGCCCGCCACGCTTCGACAGCGACCGGCCGGCCGGGGCGGAGATCGAGCGATGAAGATCGGCCTCGTCACGCCGTACGTCTACCCGCTCCCGGGTGGCGTCAACGAGCACGTCCGCTACCTGTACGAGGGCCTCCGGGCGCGGGGCCACGACGTCCGGATCATCAGCTCGAGCCACGGCCTCCAGCGAGCGAGCGAGGGCGACGTGATCCGCCTCGGCAAGGGCTTCAGCATGCCGGCGAACGGCTCCGTCGGGACCATCACGCTCTCGCCCCGCTACCTCTCCCAGGTGGCGGCGATGCTCGACCGCGAGCGCTTCGACCTCCTCCACCTCCACGAGCCGTTCGTGCCCTTCCTTTCGCCGATCGTCCTGCGCCGGTCGCGGAGCGTGAACATCGCGACGTTCCACGCCTTCGGCGGCTGGTCGCCGGCGTACGAGTTCGGGCGCCGGGTCATGGGCGGGTATGCCGCCCGGTTGCACGGCAGGATCGCCGTCAGTGCCGCCGCTCGCCACTTCATCGATCGCTACTTCGAGGGCGACTACAAGGTCATCCCGAACGGGGTCGACGTCGCCCGCTTCCGGCGCGCGGTCCCCGTCGCGCGGTGGCAGGACGGCACATCCAACCTCCTGTTCGTCGGCCGTCACGAACCCCGCAAGGGGCTGCTCGACCTGCTCAAGGCGTACCGCATCCTCCGCAAGACGGGTTGCCACTGCCGGCTCCTCGTCGTCGGGACCGGGCCGCAGGAGCGCGAGGCCCGCCGGTATGTCCTCACCCATCGCCTCAGCGGCGTCGAGTTCCTCGGTCGGGTGAGCGACGAGGAGAAGGCCCGGCTCTTCCGGACGGCGGACCTCTTCATCGCACCCGCCACCGGCAAGGAATCGTTCGGCATCGTCCTCCTCGAGGCGATGGCGTCCGGCGCGCCCATCGTGGCGAGCGACATCCACGGCTACAAGGGCGTCCTCCGACGCGGCGAGCAGGGGCTGCTCGTGCCGCCCCGCCAACCGAAGGCGCTCGCCGCGGCGACCGCCCGGCTCCTCGCCGATCCGGGGCTGCGGGCCGAGATGAGTGCGAGCGGTCGGGCTCGGGCGGAGGAGTTCTCGTGGGATCGGGTGACGGCCAAGGTGGAGTCGTATTACGGCTTCGTCATCCGGCGCCTCGCCGCCGCCGACGCGCTTCCCCCGGACTTCCATGCCGAGGTGCCGCCTGCGTCACGCGTCAGCGGCCGCGCCGAGGCCGGACCGACCTGAGGGACGAGCCCGTCGAGGATCCGAGCGTCAACCGCTGCGGGCGGGCGTGTCCGCCTCGTCCGTCGCTGCGGCGGACCGCTCGGCCAGCGCGATCCGCCACGTCCAGGCGCTGTACGCGACGACGAGACAGGCGATCGTGAGGAAAAGGAGCAGGACCGGGCCGGGGGGCAACCCGAGGAAGCTCCTGTCGGGCGCGAAGAGGCTCGGCGCGGTCGCCGGCGGGTCCGTGTTCGTCGGGAACTGGAACGGATACAGGTACGTGGGCAGGATGCCCTGGTACGCGTTGAAGATCGTCGACGGGAGCGGCAGCGCGGCGATGTTCGGATAGACGACGAGGAACTCAGCGACCCCCGCGATCACCGCTCCGACGACGAATCGGCGGGGATCGCGCGCCCCCGCGATGAACCAGGCGACGCAGGCGAGGACCACGAGCGCGCCGATGGCGAGCGGAGCGGTCGAGAACGCCTGGAGGTTGACGAGAACGGCGTTGCCGAAGGTCGCACCGACGACGACCAGGGCGACGGTCGCGCCGACGGCCGTCAGGAGCAGCGAGCCGACACCGCCGCGCCGCCGAGGCCGGGCCCGCCCGTCGTCGACCGCCTCGAGGTGGGCGAGCTGATAGGCGAGGGCGACGAGTCCGATCCCGACCACGAGGAGGAGTCCCGCGGTCCGGGCGGTGACGACGATCGTCGCCGGGTCGCCGGTGCACGCCTGCGAGCCCGGGTTCGCCCGGTCCACGCCGACGAAGGCGCACAGTGGCGCCTTGAGGACCCAGAGCAATCCCGGCCCCATGATCGCGACCGCCGCGGAAACGCGCGCGAGGAGCCACGTCCGCGACGAGGCCCCGTGCCACAGCTCGGCGAGCAGGTACGCGAGGGCGACGATCACGAACGGGACGCTCGTGTAGTAGTGGTACTCGAACGTCGCCCGATCGATCCGCGCCCACGAGAGCCACTGGAAGGCGAAGGCGATCGCGATGAGTGCGAGCCCGGGGCTCCGCCGCTTGAACGACTGCCACACGACGAACGCCATGGCCGGCACGCCGAGCCACCAGGTGACGAGGTTGCCGGCGTCGTAGATCGCCGCCGAGGTGTTGCCCGCGAAGCCGCCCTGATAGAACCAGACGGGCTTGAGGTCGAACGGCCAGGCCCACCACGGAGATGACGCCGGGTGGGTCGCCCGAAGATCGTTGTGGTAGGCGTACATCGACTTGGTCAGGTCGACGAGCGTCTGGCCCGTGTGACCCGGCGGCCAGGCTCCGACGAGCGGTGTGCCGGCCGGAAAGATGACCGGGGATCCCGCCGGCCCGCCGCTGTTCAACGCCCACGGGATGTACGACACGACATACACCGCGATCGGCAGCACGAGGATGCAGAGGAGCATCCACACGACCGGCAGCCCGTACGCCGAGCCCGGTCGGAGCCAGCCGAGGGGTGCCGGCGCCGGTGGCTCGAGGAAGCGGGCCGGATCGTCCGGAGCGGGCGGCTCCGCGAGCGGCCCGAAGCCGTATCGACCCGCGAACCGGAAGGCGACGACGATGAGCCCGGCGAGGAGGAGCGCGGCGATCCCCGCCTCGATCGCCCGGCCCGCCAGGCCGGTCTCGAAGCCCACTGCCGAGGGCGCCGTCGAGGACGGTCCGCCGCGCGCCGCGAGGGCGATCCCGCCGAGGCCGAGGGCGACTCCGGCCACCGTGGGGGCGCCCACCGCGAACCACATCTCCTCGCGTGACCAGGCGATCGGGTGGAGGATCGCCACGACCACCGCGATGAGGGTGAGGCCCATCATGAGGAACATGAACAGGAAGTTCGCGCCGCTCGACGCGGTCTGGCCGGCCTCCGGGACCGAGGTCGCGAGGCCCATGTAGCCGAGGACGATCGTCACCGCGACCATGCCGACGATCGCGAGGACTCGCCCGAGGGCGGACCGGAGGAGCACGAGGAGCCCGACCGCGGCGATCGCATACGCGGCGACCCACTTGCTCGCGAGGCCGAGGCCGAGGAGCACCCCGATCGCCGGCATGGCGACCCAGAACGCCCAGCGGCGACGCCAGATTCCGAGCCACAGCCCCGCGAACACCACGTAGGCGGCCATGAGGAACAGGCCCACGTACACATCGTTCATGGCGATCCGGGACTGGACGAAGAACATCCCGTCGACGAGCGAGAAGATCGCGACGAGGACGCCGACCGTCCGGCGGCGGAAGAGGATGCGGGTCAGAAGGAAGAGCAGGCCGGCGGTGAGGGAGCCGGCGATGACGCCCGGCACCCGCCAGCTGAACTCATGGTTCCCGATGTCGACGCTCGCGACGGCGCCGGACGCGTCGAGGGCGAGGATCGCCTGGCGGTCCGTCGATGGATAGAGCGGCTCGACGTCCGTCGCCCAGGCGACCGGCGCGAACGGGAGATGCGCGTCCGCGTAGACCGCATTCCCATGCGGCTCGATCACGTAGATCGTGTTCGTCGTCCGGTCCGGCGTCAGGCCGAGCACGTGGACCATGACGGACGCCGGGTCGAACGTCACCCGCGAGACCGGTCCCGGCATCGGGATGGACGTCTCGACGACCGGCTGGCCGCTCGCGTCGGAGGAGGCAGGCAGCTTGATGACGGTGACCGACGATCCTGCGGCGACGTACAGTCGCGGCGCGTCGAGGCCGGCGGTGAGGGCGAGGCCGGTCGCGCCCCCGGCGATCGGCACCTCGGCGTCGACGCTCGCGTCGGCGGGCGAGACGATCGTCACGCCCTGCGTGTCGGCGACCGCGACCTCGGCGAGCTGGCTGAACGAGAATCCGGCGAGGCGGCCGTCGGTGATCGCCGCCTGGACCTTCGCCTGCACGGTCGGGTCGAACGAGCCGCCGAGGACGACACGGCCCGTGTGGCCGACGAGCCGCGAGCGGAGTGTCGCCGCGTCCGAGCCGAGCAGTGCGGCGAGCGTGGTCGCGGCCGCGGACGGATCCGGGACGGCACCCAGGTCCGCCACCAGGCCCTGGGAGGTCCCGGCCGAGGCGATGTCGACGGCGCCGGGGGCGGCGACGCTGCCGAGGATCGCTCCGCTCCCGCCGTCCATCGAGACGACATCGCCGGCCGTCGAGAGGGCGACCACGAACGCGCCGTCGTCCGTCGCGACCAGGCGCCGGATGGACGTCCCGAAGGAGCCGAACGCGATCGGCGGCCCGATCGATCGGATGTCCGCGCCGCGGCGGACCGCGTCGAACGCCGGACTCGTGTCGATCTCCGTCAGCGAGCCGTCGGTCGAACCGATGAACAGCCGGTGACCGGCCTGGTCCACGGCGAGGAGGGACGCTCCGGGCGACGGGATCGTCGCGACGACGGCCCGCGTCTGGAGGTCGTACACGCGGACGGCGGACCCGGTCGCGACGTACAGCCGATCTCCGGCACGATGATCGGGCAGAAGCGGATCGTCCCAGCGCGTCTCGATCGCGACGTCGCGGACGGGGACGCCGAGGTCGCTCGCGGCGGTCGTCCGGTCGTCGCCCCAGGCGATGATACCGAGCGCGATCGCGTATTTCGCGAGATGCGGATGGGTGAACTCGTAGATCGCGTGCGGCTCGCCATACCGCCAGTCCTGGAGGAACTCCGTCGCCGTCCGCGCGTGGTAGACCTCATCGAAGTGCATCGAGGTGGGTTCGCCGAGCCGCCACATCCGGAAGACGGTCGCGGCGACGACGAGCACGACCACGAGCCACAGGTCGAGCCGGTCGAGGCGACCGCCGATCTCCCCGGCGAGCGCACGCGAACGATCGGCGCGGAGGGATGGCGCGCCGAGCCTCCCCCGGAGAGCGCCCAGCGGCCCGAACCAGGACGACCGGGCCGGGTCCACGCCCCGCGGCGTCTGACCTGCAGCCGACGAGTTCGCAGAGGTCCGGGGCGACGATCCCGCGACGGCCGGGAGCAGCTGCCCGGCGGCGACCGGTCGCGCGACGGGGCGCTCGACCGGACCGTCGATCCCTGCGTCGAGCTCGCGTTCGAGGGCCCGCCGGCCTCCGGGTCGGAGCTGGATGGCGACCCAGACGAAGGCGAGGCTGAAGACGGCGGCGATCGCGGCGACCCCTGACCAGCTCCGGATCGCGGGGCCGATGCCGAACCAGTCCGAGATACCCGGGTTGTTCTGGTAGAGCGTCGTGAGGACGACATAGAGGTTGAGGAACGTCGCCGCGCCGACGACGAGGTACGTGACTCGCCAGCGCGTGGAGAAGGCCGCGAGGATCGCCGCGAGGGCGAAGAACGGGAACAGGTAGCGTTCATGGACGCGGGTCGGGAGGACAAAGAACGCCACCGCGAGGACGGTGAGGCCGACCAGCATCGTGAGGCGATCGGGTCGCCACATGACGATCCCGACGACGATCGTGACGACGATGAGGAAGATCGCCGTGCCGACGACGACGGCAGGCAGCGGCCCGATGAGCGTCTCGGAGCCGGGCGGGCACGGAGTGTTCGCCCCGCTGCCCGTCACCGCGTCGCACAGCCACTGGCCGCTCTGGGCGAGGCCGCTGCCGGCGGCGGACGTCACGAGCGCCCACGGGTTGTACGCGTTGAGGGTCAGGTACGGGTATCCGCCGGCGGTCTTCTGGACCTGGGCGATGAGGTCGAGGATCGAGAACCGGAACGGCGCACAGAGGAGGACGGCGGTCGTCAGCCCTGCCGCGCCGGACGAGAGGAGGCGGGCCGGGCCTCGCCGGAGGTCCCGGAGAGGCGGACGATCCACGAGGTAGCGCCGGAGGAGGACGGCGGCCGCGATCGGGACGAGGATCCCGAGCTGTGGCTTGACGATCGCCGCCACGACGGCGAGCGCGGTCGCTCGCTCCGGCCGGTCGCGCCACAGCTCCCGGAGACCGAGGAGCAGGAAGACGAGGCCGACCGAGTCGACCTGGCCCCAGACGACGCTGTCGAACCAGGTGACGGGGATGAAGAGGTAGAGCGCCGCGCCGAGGACGGCCTTCCGCCGGCTCGCCCCGAGCTCGAGCGCCATGGACCAGATGAGCCATCCGACCGCGAGGTCCGCGAGGATCGCCGGCACCTTGATGAGATCGAGCGTCGGCAGGACGCGCTCCACCGTGCCGACGAGCCACAGGACGTAGAGGTAGCCGGGCGTGTAGTCGTGGAAGAACGGCCGATCATAGAAGCCCCACGGACCGTTCTGGGCGAGGTCGCTCGCCCAGAACCGGAACGCGTTGAGGTCGACGCCGAAGCCGGACCCGGGCAGGATGTATGCGATGATGAATCGCAGGCCGAACGCGAGCGCCAGGATGACCGCGATCGCGCCGACCGCGTCACGGGCCCCGGTGGTCCGCATCGGGGCGGCGGTGCTCCGATCGGGCTCACCCGTGGCGGCGCCAGTCAAGCGGGTCGGACTCCTGCACGGGCGCTGAGGTGGATCGGAGGATAGCACAGGGTCCGTCGGCGACCGACCGGTGGATCGACGGGACCATGGCCGACGACGATCGACCCCGCTCCGCCAGCCTGCGTTTCGCCCCATCGACGGACGCTGCCATCACCGTCGCCGTCGGGCTCGCGATCGTCGCGATCGCGCTCGTCGTCTACGTCGCATCCGATCTCGAGCGCCCGAACTTCTACAACCACTTCGTCTGGCAGGCTGCCGCCTGGCTCGACGGGAAGACCTCGATCGCCTTTCCCGTCGTCGGTGGCGGCGGCGCACCCGGCAACGACTACTTCAACGACGTCGAGGCGATCCTCAGCTCGAACGGCATGCCGACCGGGCGCGGCCTCCTCCCGTTCCCGCCCCTCCCGGCCGTCGTCCTCCTGCCGTTCGTCGCCGTCTACGGACTCGCGACGAATGAGCAGCTCCTCGCCGCCGTCCTCGGCGCGTTCGACGTGGGCCTCGCGTTCTGGATGCTCGGCCGGCTCCCGGTCGGACGTGGAGTCCGAGTCGCCGTCACGATGTTCTTCGGTTTCGGCACCGTGTTCTGGTTCGCCGCCGAAAAGGGGACGACGTGGTATTTCGCCCATGTCGTCGCGGTGGGCCTGTGCCTCGCCGCTGTCGGGCTCGCGCTCGGCGGGGAGCTGACCCGGCCGGGCCGAGGACGCCGATTCTCGCTCGACGGTCGGCAGTTCGTCGCCGGCATGCTGTTCGGGCTCGCCTGCACCGCGCGCCTCACGATCGTCTTCGGCGCCCCGTTCTTCCTCCTCGTCGGCTCGGGCGGGACGTGGCTCCGGCGCGGGGCCTCGGCCGGCCTCGGCGCGGCGCTGCCGCTCGCTGCACTCGCGGCGTACAACCTCGCAGCGAGCGGGCATGTCTTCAATCCCGTCTACGATTTCCTCTACCGCCAGGAGGCCGTCGGCTACGCGTTCCTCGGCTACCACCCGGACTGGGCGATCGAGGATCTCCGCTACGTGCCGCAGAATCTCGCCCTGGCACTCGTCGGGCCGCCGGACATCGCGCCGACGACCCTCGATTTCGGAGCCCGCCTGTGCACGGCCGCTGGGGCGGTCCGCGGCTGGTTCGACCCGGCCTGCCCGATCGTCGCGCCGAATTCGGTCGGGATGGGCCTCCTCCTGACGAGCCCCGCCTACCTCCTTGCGACGCCGGCGATCCTCACGCGGCGTCCGGGCCGGATCGTCGTCGCGGCCATCGTCGCGATCGTCGCGATCGGATTCATCGATCTCATGCACTTCAGCCAGGGGTGGGTCCAGTTCGGATACCGCTTCAGCCTCGACTGGGCTCCGTTCGCCCTCGTCCTCGTGGCGCTCGGTCTCGCCCGGCTGTCCCGCTCGGCGCCTGGCCGGGCGATCGTCATCGGTGGCGGCCTCATCGCCGTCTCGATCGCGGTCAACCTGTGGGGGGTCTGGTGGGCGGCCGCCTATGGCTGGTAGCGAACTGCTGACAGACCCTCGCTCGGCCGCGGGTGCGCCGGCGGGCGGAGCGGCGACCCGGGCCATCACGTCGATCGGTCGCGTCGTCGGCATCGGCGGTCCCGTCGGCGCGGCGTTCGTCGCCCTGTGGCTCGCCCGGGGGACGCTCCTGCCAGGCGTGGCGTTCTGGGACACCGCGGAGTTCCAGACCGTGCCGCCCCTGCTGGGCACGCTTCACCCGACGGGGTTCCCGGCCTACGCGATCCTCGGCTGGGTCGCCTCAATCGTCCTCCAGCCGTTCGGCGAGCCGGCATTCCGGATGGATCTCTTCGCGGCCCTGTGCGTCGCGGCGGCGGTCGGGCTCACCGTCGTGCTGGTCCGCCAGCTCACCGGACGGCCATTCCTCGCGTTCGCCGCCGGGATCGTCCTGTTCCTCACCCGGATCACGTGGGACATCTCCTCGCACGCGGACGCCCACAGCCTCCACCTCGTGCTGCTCGCGCTGCTCCTCGTCCTCCTCGTCGGCTGGGAGGAGCGGGTGCGGGCAGCCGCTGGGTCGCACCAGGCCGCCGATCGGTGGCTCATCGCGGCGGCCGCGACGTACGCCGTCGCCGTCGCGAACCACCCGCTCGCGCTCCTCGTGGCCCCGGGCATCGCGCTCTTCGTCCTCGCCGTCGAACCCGGGGTCCTTCACCGGCCGCGGCTCGTGGGCAGCTGCATCGGCGTCTTCGGTGCGCTCGTCGCCGCGCTCTATCTCGAGCTTCCGCTGCGGGCCGGTCCGTTCCGAGCGCCGCTCGTCTATGGTCACCCCGAGACGCCCGCCGGCTTCGCCTACGTGGTCCTCGCCGAGCAGTTCCGCGGCGCCCTCGGCACTCCCCTCGCCGACCTGGGGCGGAAGCTCCACGATCTCATCGACCTGACGACGACCCAGCTCGGATCCCTCGCCCCGCTCGTCCCGCTCGGACTGGCGGCCACGATCGTGCGCCGGCCGCGGTATGCGCTCCTCACGGTCCCGACGCTCGCCATCACCTGCTTCTTCGCGGTCTCGTATCGGAACGCCGACATCGACCGCTACTACCTCGGGCCGCTGCTCATCGCGATCACCTGGGGCGCCATCGCCGTCGCCATCGCCATTACCGGCGCCGCCGAAGCCGCCCGGGCGATGCTCGGGAGATCCGGTCGATCGCGGGCGACGACGGCCGCGGTCCTCGGCCTCGTCGGGGAGCTGGTCGGCGCCGGCCTGTTTGCAGTCCCGGCCGTGACCGCGGCGCCGGCGGTGAGCGTCCTCGCGGACCGCCACCTCGACACGGCCGCCGCCGATTGGCTCGACCTCGTCCTCGCGGAGCTCAAGCCGAACGCCGTCGTGATCAGCTGGTGGAGCTACTCCACTCCGCTATGGTATGCGCGCGACGTCGAGGGGCGGCGGCCCGATATCACGATCATCGACGATCGCACCCGGCTCGATGAGAACCTCGGAGACGTACCGACCGTGATCGACTCGTATCTCGGCCGTCGCCCTGTCTACATCATCCGCCTCCCGGCGGAGACCGCGATGCTCGGCCGGCGATATCAGCTCGCCATGCTCCCCGACCCGCCGCGGTCGGGACTCGCCGAGGTCGTCGGCCGGCGTTCGACGGGGTTCTGATGAGCGAGACTTTCCCGCCGGACGCCTCGGCGAGCCAGTCCCAGGGCGAGACCGCGAGCGCGCCGCCGCTCGAGCGCCTCTCGTACTTCTTCCCGGCACACAACGAGGAGGCGAACCTCGAGGGGCTCGTGGCCGAGGCACTCGAGACGCTCCCATCGATCGCCCGCGAATTCGAGATCGTCATCGTGGATGACGGCTCGCGTGACGCGACGTCGGCGATCGCCGATCGGCTCGCCGGAGCGCACCCGGGAATCGTCAGGGCGATCCATCACCCGACGAACCGCGGCTACGGGGCCGCCCTGCGCTCAGGCTTCCGGGCCTCGCGCCACGAGCTCATCGCGTTCACGGATGGCGACCGCCAGTTCCGCGTCGTCGACCTCGGCCGGCTCGCCGCCCGGCTCGTCGATGCTGACCATCCCGACGTCGTCGTCGGCTTCCGCCTCCAGCGGGCGGACCCTCCCATCCGCGCCCTGTACGCTCGCGCCTACCGCCTCGCGAACCGTCTCTTCTTCGGACTCCGCGTCCGCGACGTCGACTGCGCATGCAAGCTGTTTCGCCGCGAGGCGCTCGGCGGCCTCAGGGTCGAGTCCGGCGGGGCGTTCTTCTCGGCCGAACTGCTCATCAAGCTCCTGGCGGACGGTCGCCGCGTGACGGAGGTCGGCGTGCCGCATCACCCGCGCACGGCCGGTTCGCCGACCGGCGCGAGGCCGTCCGTCGTCCTTCGCGCGGTCCGCGACTTCTGGTGGCTCAGGCTCCGTCTCTGGGCCGATCCCCGAAGTGCGCTCACCCGCGGCGAGCGGATGATCGACGCCGGCTGAGGGGCTCCCGCCGGCTGACCGGACCTCGCGCGCCCGGGCGGTCAGCCGCGCTGCGGTCCCTCCCGCTGTCCACCCTCCGGGTCCGCGCCGAGGGAGTTGATGAAGTCGCGAAAGACGTCGAGGCGGGGGTCTACCGTACGATCGCCGACCGGCCGGCGATCGAGCAGCGAGCCAGCCAGATCGTCCGCCGACCCCTCGTCCGACCCGGGCGTGATCCCCGCCGCCTCGAGGACCTCGGGCTCAGCGTAGATCGGGGCGCCTGCCCGGAGGGCGAGGGCGAGGGCATCGCTCGGTCGGGCGTCGACGTCGACGATCCGATCGCCGATGGCGACGGCGATCCGGGCATGGAACGTGTCGTCGGCGAGCTCGGAGATGACGATCCGCCGGACCTCGGCGCCGAGCTCGGTGAGCGTCGTCGCGAGGAGATCGTGGGTGAGCGGGCGGTCCGGGGAGACCCCCTGGAGGCGCATCGCGATGGCGCTCGCCTCCCACTGGCCGATCCAGATCGGCAGGTATCGCTCCCCATCGCTCGACTTGAGGATGACGACGTGGTTGCTCGACAGCATGTGGACCCGGACGCTCTCGACGACCATCTCGACCAGCGGACCGGACATGGCCAGATTATCCCACCCCGCCGACGACGAGCTGGCCGATGCCGCCCGCGGTCACGGATGCACGCTCGAGGTCGCGCCGGGGCGGACGGTCGGGCGCGCCGTCGCCTTCGGCTTCGTCGTCGGCGCGGCCGGCGAGGCAGGGGCGAGCGAGGGGCCCGGCGATGCCGTCGCCCCGCCGGTCAGCGTATCGGGGACCGGGCTGAGGGGCGCCATCGATACATCGCGGGCGGAGATCCATATGACCGTCGGCGGCGTCGAGGCCGTCCCCGGGACCACGTAGAACGAGCGCAGATCGCTCCAGCCAGGCGCTCCGTCGGCGAGGCGGAACTGCTGGCGATACGCGCCGGTCCCCTTGTCGTAGGCGACGATCCGGGAGTTGAGGGCATCGAACGCATAGAGGATCCCCGTCCGCCGGTCGGCGTAGGAGGCGAGCGCCACGAAATGGCTCGTCGGGCGGAGGGCGGTGTCGCCGATCGGCCCGGGCGTCCAGGCGCCCGCCGGCACGACCCGCTTCACCAGCCCGGCCTCGGCGAAGTAAATGTCGCCGTCGATGAGCATCGCGTCGACGTCGCCGACCGGCTGGGCGGTGGGCAGCCGGCCGGTCGGCGATCCCGGATAGCCGGACCCGTCGGCCGCCGGCGTGTAGAGGAGGAGTTGCTGCGAGGAGGGGTCGATGACGTAGAGGTTGTACTGGCCGCTCGCCGAGTCGCCGCGGAGGAATGTCCCGAAGCCGCGGATGTCGGCCCCCCAGCTCGCCGACCCATTGATCGCGATCCGGGTCAGGGTACCCCTTCCCTTGGAATCGGCGGGCCTCCACCGCCACAGGACGTTGCGGGCGTCGAGGACCAGCACGTCCCGGCCGCCCACCGCGAGGTAGCGGGGGGCCGCGGCGACGAGCCCCGCAGCGGCCTGGCCGGCCCTGATGACGATCGTCGCCTTCTTCGTCCCAGGGTCGACCCGATAGACGGTCTGGGTGGCGCGATCGAGGATGTACGGCACCCCGTCCGGACCGAGGACGATCGTCCCGAGATCCGCGGCCGTCGTGGTCGGGAAGCTGAAGACGACGGTCGAGGCGACCGGCACGACCGAGTAGATCGCGTCGAGACCGCGGAGGACCTCCGCTCGGAGCGGGCCCAGCGTCGCCGGTGGGACACCCGCCGCCTGCGCCTCCGCGAGCTTCCCGTACGCGTCGAGGAGCAGGCCCTCGGCCTGGCGCGGGTCGTCGCGGATGAGGTTGATGCCGGGGCCGGAGATCTTCGCCAGATCGTCGCGGATGTCCTGGACCGCCGTCGAGGCCGTCGTGATCGATGCGCGCGGACTGCTCGCCCCGCCTCCCACGAACCAGATGCCCGCACCGAGCAGCGAGGCCATGATGACGAGGACGAGGATCGCGACGGCCGCCCGCCGCTGCGCCTCCACACGCGACGAGGCCGGGGTGACCCGCCGGTACGGCGAGCCCCGCGCCGGGAGCACCTCCTGGAACCGTCGGAGCGTGCGGGTCATCGCGCCGCCGGCAGCGGTCCTCGCCCGGGCCGCCGACGCGGAGACGGCCGCCACGCCGTCGCCCACCGAGTCGGCGAGCGGGATCGGGGAGCGATCGGGTGCTCCGGCGAGCGGCTCCAGCGGTCGGACCGGGACGAGTGCCCGGTGCCTCGCCGTCGAGGCGACCTCCGTCGCCTCGACGGCGATCGCCCCGTCGCTACCGCTGCCCGTGGCCGCGATGAAGCGATGGTGGAGGTGCTCCATCGCCGACTGCGGATGGAGGGTGGTGATGGCGTCCTTCAGCTCGTCCGGCCCGAGCCGGGCGACGAGGTTGGACGAAGCGAGGATGAGCGAGTCGCCGACCGCGATCTCGCCACGCCACACCTCCGGATCGATGGCGCCGGTCGGCAGCCCGCGTTCCCGATGCGGATCCGGCAGGGTCGAGAGTCGGGCCTGCCGGACGAGGTATGCCTCGGCCGGACCGATCGTCGAGACGTACAGCTCCCCGCCGCGGATCACCGCGACGGCGACGCCGATCGGCCCGTTCTCGGCCTCCGCGCGCCCGAGGCCGAACTTGTCGCCGGCATGGGCGAGGCGGCGGTTCGCGTTCCGGATCGCCTTCTCGAGGCAGACGCGGATGCCTGCCGATTCGTCGTAGTAGTAGTCGTGCTCGATCGTGTCCGCGACGAGCCTCGTGGCGTCCCGGACCTTCGGACCGCTCGCGCGCGACGTGGCGAGGAGGTACAGCGCTCCCTTCGAACGGACGACGGCCCCGACCGCGGGCTCGTGCGTTCGGATCGTGTCCGGGGAGTCGGCGAGACGGTCCGTCTCGGGCACGAAGCCGAGCTTCATGTGGAGCCGTACGGCCATGCGTGCCCCTCGTTGTGTGGCGGCGATTATACGCGGCGGACGACGACACGAAGGTCGGCCGCCGGAAGGCCTCCCGGCGCCGTTCGGAAGGCGGTGAGCAGCTCGGCCGAGCGAAGGCGGATCTCCTGGGCGGCGAGCGCTTCCGTTACCTCGACGACGAGAGCGGAGCCGTCGAGCCTGACGAGACGGCTCGTTCCGACCGCCGCAGGAACCCGCTCGCCGACGATCGCCTCCCAGGTCGCGATCGCCCGCGCCAGCCGGAGCTCCTCCTCGAGACCCAGGTGCCGGGCGGCGGCCGGGATGAGGTCGCCGACACGCTCCATCCGGCGCCGGCCGCTCATCGCGTGACGGCCGGGCCAAGGAGCCGCGCCCCGACCGCGAACGGCTCGTCCGTCGCAGCGGCCCGGACCTCCCAGCTCGTGGCGTGCGCCCGGAGGACCGGGTCGAGGTCGTCGAGGGTCGTCGTCGTCACGAAGGCCTGGGGCAACTCCGAGATGCGCCGGACGAGATGGGCGCGCCGCTCCGGGTCGAGCTCGCTGAAGACATCGTCGAGCAGCAGGAGCGGTGGTCGTCCGTCGAGCTCGGTGAGGAGATCGAGCTCGGCGAGCTTGACCGCGAGGATCGCCGTCCGCTGCTGGCCGCGCGAGGCGAACGAGGCCAGGTCGCGGCCGGACTGCTCGAACACGAGGTCGTCGCGGTGAGGACCGACGAGCGTGGTGCCGCTCCACAGCTCCTTGTCCGCCGTCTCGGTGAGTCGCCGCGCAAGCGCGTCGCGGGGCGACTCACCAGCGGCTGCGGTCGCGTTCGTGCCGTAGCGGAGGTGGAGCGGCGCGGTGGCCGCCTCGTCCGGTGCGATCTCGGCGTGCGCCCGGGCGAGCGGAACAGCGAGGTCCCCGAGCAGCGCGAGGCGCGCCGCGACGAGCGCTCCGCCGGCTTCGACGAACGCGGTGTCCCAGAAGCGCAGCTCAGCGCGACTCGCCCCGTCGTCGCGGATCGCCCGGAGGAGGGAGTTGCGCTGCTGGAGCGCCCGGCCGTACGTGACCAGATCTCGAGCATAGACCGGCGAGCGCTGGGTCGCGAGGCCGTCGATCGCCGCGCGACGGAGGGCGGGCGGCCCGGCGACGAGCAGCATCTCCTCAGGCGCGAAGACGACGACACGGAGCAGGTCGGCCAGCACGTTCGAGCGCCTTGGAACGCCGTTGACCCGGATCCGCCTGCGTCCGCCGGACGGTCCGCTGCGGACGATCGCGACCTCGATCGTCTCGGACGACGGTCCGCCATCCGGCTCGGTCGCCGGCCCGACGGATCCTTCGACGCGGGCGAGGTCGGCGCCCCACCGGATGAGCTCGGAATCGGTCGTCGTCCGGTGGGAGCGACCCCAGGCGAGGAGGACGATCGCCTCGAGCAGGCTTGTCTTGCCGGCGGCATTCGGACCCCAGACGAGCTGGGGGCCCGGTCCGAATGCCGCGTGGAGAGCGCCGTACCCGCGGAGGTCGGCGACGGTGATCGAGTGGAGCAGCTGACCGGGCGGGCGGATGCCCCAGTCCCTCAGCTCGTCGTCCGGACGGGCATCACCACGTGGACGTACGCATCATCGCCGATCGGCTTGAACACGCCGGGCGACAGCGGGCCGTTGAGCTCGATGGCGAAGCGTTCGGCCGCGACGTTCTGGAGCACGTCGGCGAGGTACCGGGCGTTGAATGCGATCGTCGTCCCGTCGCCCTCGACGATCGCCTCCACGTGGCCCTCGTTGTCGCCGACCTCCGCGTTGGCGCTCACGACGATGCCGGCATCCCCGTCGACGCCGACCTGGAGCTTGACGATGTTGGCCGATTCGTGGGCGATGAGCCCGGCGACGCGGACCGCCTTGAGGAGCTCCTCCCGGTCCGCGATCGCCCGCGTGGTGTGGGCGGCCGGGACGACCTGCTGGTAGTTCGGGAACTGGCCATCAATGAGCCGGCTCACGAGCTCGATACCGTCGAGGTGGAAGAGAACCTGGTTCCGGGCGGGAGAGATGACGAGGTCGACCGCGTCGTCCGTGTCCGCGAGGACACGCGTCAGCTCGGCGAGCGACCGGGCGGGGATGACGAGACTCGTGTCCTCCACGGGGTCGAGGATCGGGATGGTCTTGACGGCGATCCGGTAGTTGTCTGCCGCTGCGAGCGTGAGCCGGTCACCCTCGAATCTCGCGAGGACGCCGGTGAGGATCGGTCGTGCCTCGTCGCTCGCGGCGGCGAACGTCGTCTCGGAGAGCGCCTGGCGGAGCACGTTCTGGGCGATTCTCGTCGTCGGCCGCTCGCCAGCGCTCGGGATCGCCGGGAACTCCTCAGCGTCGATCCCCTTGACATGGGTGGCGAACCGCCCGGCCCGGATGTGCAGCGTGTCGGCCGCCTGCAGTTCGAGGTCCACGCGCTCGGATCCCGGGAGCGACGCGACGAGGTCCGTGAACAATCGGGCCGGCACGGTGATGGCACCGTCCGTCTCGATCTTGCCCGGCACCCAGTACGTGATGCCGATCTCAAGGTTCGTCGCGGTGAGCTTGAGACCGGCGTCCTCCGTCTTGAGATGGACGTTCGCGAGGACCGGGAGCGTGCTCCTCGATGAGACGGCCCGGCTGGCGACGGCGAGGCCGCGGGCGAGGTTCTCCTGCATGACGGACAGCTTCACGATTCGGTGCTCCAGGATGCGACGGTTTGGGCCGGGTTCCGCGTCCCGGTCACGCGAAGCCCCACCGGTGAACGTGATGTAGACCGACCTATCTTCTCACCTCATCATCATCACCATAAGGGCGTGGATGGCGTGGACGAACCCTCGTGGCCCCGCGAGCCCGCGTCGTGGACGACCAGGCGCTCGTCGTGGACGAGCGGGCGTCGGGTGGGGATGGCTCCGTGGACGCCCGGTTGACAGCGTGCCCGCGGCCGTGGCCGAGGTACGCCAGACCGCCAGGACGGCTCGCCCGTCCCCTGAAGAACCCTCGCAGGGCCTCTGCCTGTCCACACGACGAGGCGGTTATCCACTGATTCCGCCCGGTTATCCACTGATCGGGAGCCCCGCGGGCGGTTGGCGTGGTCGCTCGAAGCCCTGCCGTGGCCTCGGGCACCGGGACGTCAGTCGGCGTAGATCAACTCGCGAACGGCGGCGATCTCGCGGCGCAGCTCGTCGTTCACCGAGGACTCGCGCGTGATCTTGTCGCAGGCGTGAAGGACCGTCGAGTGGTCGCGGCCACCGAGCTCTGCCCCGATCCGCAGCAGGGAGACGTCCGTCTCGGCCCGCATGAGGAACATCGCGATCTGGCGGGGGACGACGATCGCCTTGTCGCGCTTCTGTCCCTGAAGCACGTCCATCGGGACGCCGTAGTACTCGGCGACCGCGCGGGCGATCCGCTCCGGCGTCACCTGGCGCTTCTTCGGGTTGTAGAGCACGTTCGAGAGGACGGCCTGGGCGAGCTCGATGCTGATGGGCAGCGCCCCCATCGACGCGTAGGCCACGATCCTGTTGAGCGCGCCCTCGAGCTCCCGGATGTTGCTCACGACCTTGCGGGCGATGAACTCCATCACGTCGGAGGTCATGGGGACCGACCCCTCCTCCGCCTTGGCCCGGAGGATCGCGATCCGTGTCTCGAGGTCAGGCGCGGTGAGATCGGCGATGAGCCCCCACTCAAAGCGGCTGCGCAGTCGCTCCTCGAGCGTCACGATCTGCTTGGGCGGCCGATCGGAACTGAGGACGATCTGCTTGCCGTCCTCGTGGATCGTGTTGAACGTGTGGAAGAACTCCTCTTGCGTGCGCTCCTTGTCCGCGATGAACTGGATGTCGTCAATGAGCAGGAGATCGATCCGCCGATAGCGGGCTCGGAACTCGTCGATCTTGCCCTGCTGGATGCTCGTGATGAACTCGTTCGTGAACTTCTCGCTCGTCGCGTAGAGGACCCGCTTGCGCGGGAACTTGGCGATCACCTGGTTGCCGATGGCGTGCATGAGGTGGGTCTTGCCGAGACCGACGCCGCCGTAGAGGAAGAGCGGGTTGTAGGCGTGGCCGGGACGTTCGGCGACGGACAGGCTCGCGGCGTGGGCGAGCCGGTTGGCGGACCCGACGATGAAGTTCGCGAAGGTGTATCGCGGGTTGAGGTTCGTCGTGCCACCCTCGCCACCGACCCGGGTCGGCTCGAGGCGGACGGGCTGTGGCGCGACGCTCGGCCCGTGGACGCCGCGGAGGCTGTCCGCCGGGGCGTCCACGGGGGCGCTCGGGGCGGACGTGACGAACTCGACGACCGTGCTGTAACCGACGATCCGGGCGAGTGTCTGTGAGATGAGCGAACGGTAGCGGGACTCGAGCCAGTCCTTCGCGAAGCCGTTGGGGACCGCGATCCGGAACCGGTTGTCCTCGACGTCGACCAGCGCCGTGTCGCGGAGCCAGGTCTCGAAGTTGGCCGGGGAGAGAGAGACCTGGAGCTCGCCGAGAGCGGCACGCCAGACTTGTCGAGTATCCATATTCGCTCGATCCGGATCCTGATCGTGTCGGTGGATGGATGTTGGGTGGCGTCGGGCAGGGCGAGCCGGACCGCTCCGGGCACGGGAAACCCGAGATGTGAACGCCGCAGACGCCGGATGAGGGGTCTCGGGGGCCGCGCTGGGGCTTGGCCGGTGGTCTCCGAACACTCCCGATCGAGCGTCCCGGCGCCGCTGGGAGGCCGAAGGATAGCACCGCTGCGGACGCCGCCGCAAGGCGATGGAGTCCCGTTTCCGCCATACCCCCAGGGAGTATCGGAGCGTGACGATCGCCGCACCGTGCGAGGATCGCCGGCCACGCCGCTGCGGGCGCCCTGAATCGATCGCGGGCACATCGTCCAGGCCATCCCGGCGACCCGCTGGTTTGACACCCTCTTTCGGGCGGGCATATCATCCGCCGGACGACGACGCGCCAGGCGCTCCCGTGCGCACGGCGCGTTCGTGTGCCTTCAGGGGTCGGAACAGCCATCCCCGAGGCCATGGAGAGGATCGCGCGCCAGCCCGATGAAGCAGACCTACCAGCCCAAGAAGCGCCATCGCGCGAAGGAGCATGGCTTCCGGTCCCGGATGAAGACGACCGGGGGACGACGAGTGCTCGCCGCGCGGCGTGTCCGCGGTCGGAAGCGGCTGACGGTCTGACGGACGGACGCGGCAGCTCCGCGCCGCGGCTCGTGACGATCTCCCGCCCTCAGGACTTCGCGGCGCTGCAGCGTCTCGGGACCTCGCGGTCCCACCCGCTCCTCCACGCGCGATTCCTGCGGACGGACCTCGAGATGACCCGCTTCGGGCTGTCGACCGGGCGAAAGCTCGGCGGCGCGGTGGTCCGGAACCGGGTTCGGCGGCGGCTCCGCGAGGTGCTCAGGGTGATGGTGCCCGCGTTCCAGCCGGGCTGGGACGTCCTCATCATCGCCCGGCCGGCGATCGTCGCTGCCGACCATGACGCAGTCGTCGGAGCCATCCGGCGGCTGCTCCAGCGGGGAGGAGTCCTCGATGGGCCCACAACGTAGGTGAGGCGCTTTGGCAGTCGGATCGGGGTCGGCACGATCAAGCTCTACCGTGTCCTGTTCGCCTGGCTGCCGGGCGGATGCCGATACGAGCCGACCTGTTCACGGTATACGGAACAGGCGATCGAGAAGTACGGGCTCATCCGCGGAAGCTGGATGGGCGCCCGTCGGATCGCCCGCTGTCATCCATGGCATCCCGGCGGCTACGACCCCGTCCGCTGACACGAAGGACGACTGACCACGTGAGACCTTCCCGACCGAACCGCTCGTGGGCCGGGCCCCTCCTGCTCATGGCGATCGTCGCCCTGGTGCTGGCCGCCTGTGCCGTGGCGCCTGGCGCGTCGCCTGCCGCTTCCCTTGCGGCCGGCACCTCGGCCGGGGCGTCCGCGGCGGCGACGGCGACGCCACAGCCGACCCCGCTCCGGCCGGCCTCGCTCGGCGCGGACCCGTTCAGCCTCCTCGCCTTCGCCTTCACGCCAATCTTCCAGCTGCTCTTCATCATCCTCGTCGCCTTCTACCGGGTCGTGGGGGACATCGGGATCGCCATCCTCCTCCTCACCATCGTCATCCGCATCCCGCTCATCCCGCTCTTCCGGCGGCAGATCGTCTCGATGCGCTCGACCCAGCTGCTCGCGCCCCAGGTCAAGGAGATCCAACGGCGCTACAAGGGCGACCGCCAGAAGATCTTCGAGGAGACCCAGGCCATGTACCGGGCGAGCGGCGTGAGCCAGTTCTCCGGCTGTCTGCCCATCCTCCTCCAGATGCCGCTCCTGTTCGTCATGTACCAGGTGATCCGCGAGGGCCTGACGAGCTACGACATCACGCCGATGCTCTCCATCGCGGGTCAGAGGCTCATCGACATCTCGTGCGCGCCGCTGCACGAGGTCAACGGCGTGATCCAGCCGTGCATCAACACCTCGATCGCCTGGCTCGGCGGCCTCGACGCGGGCCGGTCCCACATCGACTTCGCGATCTTCGGCGGCTTCGGGATCAGCTTCATCGCGATCCTGTCCGCCGTCCTCCAGATCTTCCAGTCGCGGATGACGCTGCCGCCGCTCGACAAGAACAACCCGGATCCGAACGCGCGGATCCAGCGGCAGACGATGCTGTTCCTGCCGCTCATCTTCATCTTCTATGCGAACATCCTCCCGGCCGGGCTCTACATCTACTACATCGCGAGCACGATCATCTCGATCATCCAGCAGTACCTCATCGTCGGCTGGGGGTCCACCTTCCCGTTCTTCGGCTGGGACCCCGCCTTCGCCAGGGCCCACACCCCGCGCTTCCCGGTCGCCCCTCCGGCACCGCTGTCATCCACGCGCGCGGCGGGAGCGCCCGCGCGACCCACCGCCCAGGACCGGGCCGCGAGCGCGGCTTCGACCGTCCGGCCCCATGAACGCGGCCGCCAGGGCCGCCGAGGGAGACGTCGCTAGATGAGTGCGTACAGGGAGTTCACCGGCAAGTCCGTCGAAGAGGCGCTCCGCACCGCCCGCGAGGAGTTCGGAGCGGGGCTCGAGGATCTCGACTTCGAAATCCTCACCCCGGGGAGCCGCGGTGTCCTCGGTATGGGCGCCGAGCCGGCGCGGATCGTGGCGGCTCCTCGTTCCGAGCTCGGCGGAGCGGCCCCGAAGCGGGAGGCGGCCGCCGCACGACCACTGCCGGCGCCGGTCCGAGACGATCGGCCGGCGTTCGGCGAGCGCGATCGCGCCCCGCGGCGCGACGACCGCGGGGGACCCGGCGAACGCGATCGTGGCCCGCGGCGCGACGACCGCGATCACGCACCGCGCCGGCCGGACGATCGTGGACCGCGCCCGGAGCGGGTCGAACAGACCGCGCCTGCCGAGCGGACAGTGCCCGGCGAGCGGACCGCGTCCACCCCTGCCCCGGCGACCGTGCCGGCAGCCGTGGAGGCCGAACCGGCGCGAGCTGTGCGCCCGCTGCCGGCGGACCGCGATCGGGGCCCGCGGCGGGATGAGCGGGGTGGCGCTCGCCGACCGGCGGAGCGCGATCGTGGCCCGCAGTCGTCCGAGGTGAGCGCATCGGAGGCGGCGGAGGTCTCCGCGGCCCGCGGCTCGCTCGCCGCCGAGCGCGCGGACCTCGAGGCGTCCGAAGCGTCGCCCGAGTCGCTCGCCGCCGGAAAGGCGATTCTCGAGGAGCTCATGCGGCTCATGGACCTCGACGTCCGGGTGGAAGTCGAGACGGGCGACACGAGCCGACTCAACGTCGTCGGTGAAGGCGACGCGAAGGAGGCGCTCGGGGCCCTCATCGGTCGCAAGGGCGAGCGGCTCTCGGCCCTCCAGCACCTTGTCAACCTCATGCTCAGCCGCAAGATGGGCGACTGGACCCGGGTCCTCGTGGATGTCGAGGACTACCGGGGACGCCGAGAGCGTCAGCTCCGCGATCTCGCCCTCCGGGCGGCCGAGCACGTCGCGACGACGGGGAAGATGCTCCAGCTCGAGACGATGCCCGCGCTCGAACGCCGCTGGGTCCACATCGCCCTTCGTGATCACCCGACCGTCGCGACGCAATCGATCGGTGAGGAGCCGAACCGTCGGATCGTCGTCCTGCCTCGGGGCGGCTGAGGCCGTCCTCTCGCGCCACCGCGAACGAAACGTCGGTCGCGGCTCGCGCGTCCCACCCGTGCGCCCGGGCGGGCGCACGGGACCGCCCTGCTAGGATGGCACCGATGCCATGACGACGATCGACACCGCGCCATCCGCCACGGCAACGGCGGCGCGGCGCGTGCCCCGCGTCCGTGCGGTCCTCGTGGCCTTCGGCGCCGGAGTTGTCCTCGCAGCGCTCCTCGCAGCGGCCGGGCTCTACGCCTACGATCGCGCCTATCTCGGTCGGGTCCTTCCCGGCGTTCGGGTCGGCGGCGTCGACCTCTCCGGCCTCGATCGGACCGCCGCGGCGAGGCGCCTGGATGAGGCGTTCGCGGCGATGGGCAACGGCACCGTCACGCTCTCGGGCGGCACGGCGAGCGAGACGCTCTCCTACGCCGAGCTCGGGCGACGAGTGGATGTCGCGGGCCTCCTCGAGCGGGGATTCGCGGTCGGTCGGAGCGGATCGATCCTCGACCGCGCGCTCGACGACGTTCGGACCGCCGTCAGCGGCGCGGACATCGCCCCGGCCGTCACGGTGGACGTCGGAGCGATCGAGCGTGATGTCGCGGCGGTGGCCGGGCGCGAGGACCGCCCGGCGGTCGATGCGAGCGCCGTCCCGGCGTCGGCCGGCTTCACGACCACGCCCGCGGTCGCGGGAAGCGCGGTCGATCGAGCCGCGGCGGTCGCCGCGATCGAGGCGGCGCTCGTCGATCCCAAGGCTCCGCCCGACGTTCACGTCGCGCTCACGATGACCACCGTGTCGCCTGCGGTCACGGACGACGCGGCGAACACTGCCCGTGCGCAGGCCGCCGCGATGGCCCAGGATCTCGTCGTCGCGGCGGGTTCGGAGACCTGGACGCTGAGCGGGGACACGATCCGGACGTGGATCCGGTTCGCGGGCACGGCCGGGAGTTACGGACCGATCGTCGACATGCCGGACCTGACGACCGCCCTCGGCCCGTTCGCGACCCGGATCGCCCGGACCCCGAAGGATGCCGCGTTCCTCGTGGGCAAGGGCGGTCTCGTGGTCGGCGTGACGGCGGCCGTGGTGGGACGGAGGCTCGATGTGAACGGGACCGCTGCGGCGGTGGCGGCGGCACTCGCGGGTCGGGCCGCCGGGACCCTCCCGCCCAGTGAGACCGTGGCGGCCGCGCTCAGCCTCAGCCAGCCGAAGCTCTCGACGGCGACGGCCGCACAGTCGGCGCCACTCATGAAGCAGATCTCGACCTGGACGACGTACTACATCCCCGGGGCGCACAACGGGAACAGCGCGAACATCACGATCCCGGCCCTCGCGATCTCCGGCACCGTCGTCGCGCCCCGCGAGTGGTTCAGCTTCTGGAAGTCCGTCGGCGACGTCACCCTCGCCAAGGGCTATACCCTCGGCGGTGCGATCATCGACGGAAAGTCCGTCGAGGGAAAGACCATCGGCGGCGGTATCTGCAGCACGTCGACGACGCTGTTCAACGCCGCGCTGCGGGCCGGATTCGAGATGGGGGCGCGCGAGAACCACTACTACTACATCAGCCGGTATCCCGTCGGCCTCGACGCGACCGTCTTCATCAACGACGCGGGCGTCGCCCAGGACATGACCTGGCGGAACGACACTCCGTACCCGGTGCTCATCAAGGCGTCCACTCGACCGGGGGTCGTCACGTTCGTGCTGTACAGCGTCCCGACCGGCCGTCAGGTGACGTTCACCCAGCCGATCATCAAGAACTATCAGCCGAGCACGACGATCACCCAGGAGACGACCTCGCTGCCGCCCGGCCAGCGTGAGCAGGTCGAGTACGAAGCGGCCGGCTTCGACGCGTGGGTGACCCGCACCGTCCGCGACGCCTCCGGCGCCGTCGTCCACGACGACACGTTCCAGTCCCACTATGCGAGGGTCGTCGGACTCATCCTCGTCGGGGCGGCGAAACCGCCGGCCTGATCGGCGCTCGGAGCAGCCTACGGCCGGGCTGGCCTGATGGATGGCGCCCACCCCCGACGCATGCTCGGCCGTGACCGAACGACCGGTCCGGACCGCGAAAGGAAGCGTCCCGTGCGCCCCATTCGACCCATCACCCTTCCCGCTCTTGGGATCCTCGCCGCACTCGCCGTCGGCGCCTGCGCCGGAAGCGCGCAGCAGGCGCCCACCTGGACCTTCCCGCCGGTCGCCTCCGCGGCACCCGCTTCCGCCGCACCCGCCGCTGGAGCCGGCCGGACGACCCTCGCGGCCCCGGCCACAGCTCCGAACGCGGCGCTCGCCGCTGCGGGCGGCGGATCGGGGATCGTCACCCGGCTCGACCTGACGATCGTCACCGGCGACATGATCGCTCACACCGAGTTCCCGGCCTACGACCGTCCAGCTTCACCCTCCCGGCGAACTCGACGGTCGTGTCAAGGGACGATCACGAACTTCGACAACGCGACGCCGCTCCCGAGGGGTGCCGAGAGCTATGCGAAGGTCAGCGGGACCGTCGGCGGCACGATGACGTCGACGCCGATCAGGTCCGCCTATCCGAACGGTTCGGCCGGCACGACGCGGACCCTTGCCTCGCTCGATCCGGCGATGGTCTCGCACACGTTCACGATCGCCGCGCTCGGAATCAACGTGCCGATCCCGGCGATGTCGCGCACGACGTTCACGATCCACACCGGGGCGCCCGGCACGTACGCCTGGCGGTGCATGGATCCGTGCGGCGCCGGGGCGACCGGTTGGGGCACCGCGATGGCGGCGAAGATGGGCTTCATGGAGGGGACCCTCACGGTCGTCTGAGCCGGAGCCGGAGCCGGAGCCGGGCGCGGGCCTGGATCGCTGCGTGGCGGCCCGATCGACGGCCGCCCGGTCGGGCCTCCTATGATTCGGCCATGCGCGCGCTCCCCGCACCATTCGATCGCATCGCGGCCGGCCTTCCGGCGACGATCCGCGAACGTGGCGGCTCCCTCCTCGGCCAGCGACTCCTCACCAAGGATCTCGCGTTCCCGCCGGACGAGCGTGCCGCCCTCGGGCTCCAGGGCCTCCTTCCCGCCAGCGTCCTGACGATCGACGATCAGCTCGAGCTCGCGCTCGAGCACATCCGGCGGAAGGACGACGCGCTCGAGCAGTACATCGGTTTGGCGGCGCTCCAGGATCGGAATGCGACGCTGTACTACCGCCTCATCGCTGAACATCTCGAGGAGTTCCTCCCGGTCGTCTACACCCCGACGGTGGGTCGGGCGTGCCAGGAGTACAGCCACATCGTTCGTCGGACCCGCGGGGTCTGGATCACCCCGGCCGATGTCGACCGGATCCCCGAGCTCCTCCGGAACAGCCCGTACGAGGACACCCGCCTCATCGTCGTGACGGACAACGAGCGCATCCTCGGTCTCGGCGACCAGGGGGCGGGAGGCATGGCGATCCCGATCGGCAAGCTGGCCCTCTACACGGGGGCCGGCGGCATCCATCCGGCGCTCACGCTCCCGGTCTCGCTCGATGTCGGGACGGACAACGAGGGCCTGCTCGACGATCCGCTCTACGTGGGCCACCGCGCCCGG
The DNA here is from genome assembly GCA_015478725.1 of Chloroflexota bacterium. Classification (NCBI taxonomy): domain Bacteria; kingdom Bacillati; phylum Chloroflexota; species Chloroflexota bacterium. The sequence goes on from JADMIG010000002.1 coordinate 181,856, forward strand.
CGGCTGCGGGGCCCGGCGTACGACACACTCGTCGAAGCGTTCGTCGCGGCGGTCGATCGGGAGCTTCCCGGCTGCGTCATCCAGTGGGAGGATTTCAAGCAGGCGAACGCACTGAGGATCCTCGATCGATATCGAGACCGGGTGCCGAGCTTCAACGACGACATCCAGGGGACCGCCGCGGTGGTCGTCGGCGGCCTCCTCGCCGCGATGCGGCAGCGGGGCACGCGCCTCGCCGACGAGCGGATCCTCATCGTGGGGGCGGGCGCGGCCGGGATCGGGATCGCCCGTCTCATCGGGCTGGCGGTCCAGGAACCCGCCGGAAGCGGCGGCGATTCAATCAGTGGTCACCATCCCGGACCCGGGATCGTCGCCCTCGTCGACTCGCAGGGCCTGGTCCACGATGGGCGAGCGGACCTCGATCCGACGAAGCGTCCCTTCGCCGTGCCGGCGGCGATCGCGGCGGACCGCGGGACCGGCGTTCCGCCTGGCCTCCTCGCGTCGATCCGGGCGATCCGGCCGACCGTCCTGATCGGTGCGACCGGCGTGGCGGGCACCTTCGACGAGGCAGCCGTCCGGACGCTCGACGAGCTCGCCGAACGGCCGATCGTCCTGCCGCTCTCGAACCCGACATCCGCCTCGGAGGCGACCCCGGCCGACGTCCTGCGCTGGACGGACGGTCGTGCCCTCGTCGCGACCGGCTCGCCGTTCGCGCCGGTCGAGGCCGCCGGAGGCCCTCGGATCATCGGGCAGGCGAACAACGTGTTCATCTTCCCGGGTGTCGGCCTGGGGGCGGTGGCCGCCGAGGCCCGCGTCGTCACGGACCGCATGTTCCTCGCCGCCGCGGCGGCGCTCGCCGGTCACGTGACCGCCGATCGTTTCGCCGGGGGCACGCTCTACCCGCCCATCGGTCAGCTGCGGGCGGTCGCCCGGTCCGTCGCCATCGCCGTCGCCGGCGAGGCCGTCGCGGCAGGGGCCGCCGGCCTTCCGGACCACGCGGACATCGAGGCGGTGGTGGACAGCGCCATCTGGTGGCCGGCCTACGCCCCGTACGTGGCGGGCGGCGGCGGAGGACAGGGATGATCGGGGTGCAGAGCGACGGTCCGCGGAGGCGGAGTGGTGGAGATGGGGGAGAGTCGAACTCCCCGTCCAGAACCCTTCGCCAGGATCCACTACGAGCGTGTCCGATGGTTTGTCGTCGAACGGTCGGACGCCCATCGGCAGGCTGCCGGCCGCTCCAGTCGCGTCTCCCTAGATCGGGCTTGGTCCGTCGCTACGCGACGCTGACGCCGGACGCATCCCCGCTGAATGACGCTTCCACAGCCCACGGGGAGGAGGCTGCTTCCACGCTCACCTTACTGCCTAAGCAGCGAGGGCGAGAGCAGGCTGGCGGTTGCCAGTTACTTCGTTTTGCCGCCTTTTAACGAGGCCCGACGGCACCTCGGCTCGCGTTTCCTGGTATCCGGATCCTGTCGAAACCACGCATCCCCACAGGCCGAACCCTGCGTTCGGATGGCGGAGCCTAGCACCGGATCAGGTCTCCTGTCGACCGCCGGGCGGCGGTCCCGCGCCGCAGCCCTCCGCGATGCTCGCTGCATCGATCTCGCCCCTGCCCTCGATATCCGCCAGGAGCCGCGAGTGTCCCTCGGGCTATTCCCGACCGCTACGATGGCGGCCATGCGCCTGACCGCCTGGGAAGAGGAGCGCCTCCTCATCTTCGCCGCCGCCGAGCTCGCTCGACGCCACCGCGCGGCGGGCCTCGCGCTCAACCACCCGGAGGCGGTCGCGCTCATCTGCGAGGCGATGCTCGAGGCGGCCCGGTCCGGCGCGAGCTACGAGGAGGTCGAGGCGGCTGGTCGCGCCGCAGTCGGCCCCCGAGACGTCATGGATGGAGTCCGTTCGCTGGTGGACGAGGTTCGCCTCGAGGTGCTCATCGGCGACGGGACGCGCCTCGTCGTCCTCGTCGACCCGCTCGGCGGCGGAGCTGACACGCTGCGACCGGGCGAGATACTGACTTCCCCGCTGTCTCCACCCGAGATGGAACGGGATCGCCGGTCCCTGGGCGTCCGCAACGGCTCCCGCCGAGTCGTCCGCGTGAGCTCCCACTATCCCTTCGAACGGACGAATCCCCGCCTCGAGTTCGACCGCGACGCCGCGACCGGATTCCGCCTCGACATCCCGGCCGGGGCGAGCATTCGCTGGGCGCCGGGCGAGACGCGTGAGGTCGAGCTCATCCGGTATGGCGGCCGGATCGGGCGGCCGGCGACCGCAGACGTCACAGATGACCCGGCCGGCAGATGACCCGGCTCTCCCCTGAGGAGCGGCTGGCCCGCCACGGCCCCACGACCGGTGACGCGATCCGCCTCGCGGATACGGACCTCTGGGTCCGCGTGGGCGAAGATCGTCAGGCCCCGGGCGACGAGCCGATCTGGGGCTACGCGAAGAATGTTCGGGCGCGGATGACCCAGGCTGGATCGGCCCCGGCGGGGCCGATCGTCGGTTCTCCGGACGATCATGGTCGAGCCCGTCCCTCAGAGCTCGACGCCGTCATCGCCGGCGCCGTCGTCCTCGATCCGATGCTCGGCGTCGTCAAGGCGGACATCGGCATCAAGGACGGCCGGATCGCCGGTGTCGGCCGGGCCGGCAACCCCGATATCGCGGACGGCATCGAGCTCCTCATCGGTCCCCATACCGTCCCGATCATGGCCTACGGCCTCATCGCGACCCCGGGCGCGATCGACAGCCACGTCCACACGATCTCCCCGCAGCTCCTGCCGGCCGCGCTGTCCGGCGGCGTCACGACCGTCATCACCGCCGGCTTCGAGGAGCCGCCGTGGGCGATGGAGCGGACGCTCGAAGCGTTCGAAGGCTGGCCGCTCAACGTCGGGCTGCAGGCCGGCGCCCGGTCCGAAGGCCCGGCAGCGGACGGCAGTCTCGATGCGCTCCTCGCCGCGGGCGCGGTCGGCTTCAAGATCCACGAGGATTACGGCGCCTACCCGGAGCTCATCGACCGCTGCCTCGCCTACGCGGACGTGCACGACGTCTCGGTCGCGCTCCACACGGACGGCCTGCACGAGTCGGCCGAGCTCGAGGATACGGTCGCGGCGATCGCCGGCCGCACGGTCCACGCGTATCACGTCGAGGGGGCGGGAGGCGGGCACGTGCCGGACCTGCTCGGCCTCGTCCGCGAGCCGAACATCATCTGTTCGTCGACGACCCCGACCCTCCCGTTCGGCGTCGCCGCGGCGGCGGAGCACCTCGGGATGATCCTCCTCAACCACGGTGGGTCGTGGGGCGTGCCGGAGGACGTCGCGCTCGTCCGGGAACGGATCCATCCGGCCTCCATGGCAGCCGAAGGGCCGCTCCACGAGCTCGGAGCGATCGCGATCGTCAACTCGGACTCACAGGGCATGGGTCGGATCGGCGAGGTGCTCCGCCGGACGATCCAGCTCGCCCACGTCATGAAGGCCTGGCGAGCGGGCGAGGCCGCCGCCGGACTCCCCGGCCTCCCGCCACTCCCCCTGGATGCGCACGACGACACCGATCGCGTCCTTCGCTACCTCGCGAAGGTGACGATCGAGCCGGCGATCACCCATGGTGTCGCGGATCATGTCGGCTCGCTCCGGCCCGGCCGCCTCGCCGACATCGTCCTGTGGCTGCCCGCCTTCTTCGGCGCGAAGCCGGAGCTTGTCCTCAAGGCGGGCTACCCGGCGTGGGGACCGCTCGGCGACGGGAACGCCTCGCTCGAGCGCTCCGAGCCCACTCGCTACCGGCCGGGCTGGGGCGGATCGGGTTGGACCGCGGCGACGCTCGGGATCACGTTCGTCAGCGCCGCCGCAGGTCCAGGTACCTCCGCCGGCGAGGCGCTCCGCCGCCGGCTCGGCACGCGCAGACGCCTCATCGCCGTCCATGGGATGCGCCGGATCTCCCGGGCGGACCTCGCATTCAACCGGGCCGCACCGCCGGTGGAGGTCTCGCCGGTCGACGGGTCCGTCACGCTCGACGGACGCCGACTGGCGGTCGCGCCGGTCGCGGAGGTTCCGATCAGCCGCCGCTATTTCCTCCGCTGACGGCGACGGCCAGCTTCAGGCCCAGATGTCGCCGACGGTGAACCCCTCCGGAAACGGGTCCTCCGGGTCGACGACGTACGAGGCAAACCCCGTGATCCAGGCCGTCCCCGTGATCGTCGGCACGATGGCCGGACGGGCCTCGGGCCCCGCCCCGACCGTGGTCTCCTCGACGAGCCGACCCGTGAACACCGTGCCGAGGATCCCCTCGTGGCGGAACTCGTCCCCGACTCGCAGCTCGCCCTTCGCGTGGAGGACCGCCATCTTCGCCGAGGTGCCGGTGCCGCACGGGGAGCGGTCGATCGCCCCGGTCCACGTCGCCGGCCGGTCCCGGTCGAACGTTCCAGTCGAGACGGTGACCGCGTTCCGCCGGGTGTTCCGGGGGTCGTGGGCCGGTCCGGAGAGCTGGCCGATCGTGATGCCCGCGAAGCCGGGCTGCTCCGGATGGACCACCGGCAGCTGGGTCGCCGCGGCCGCCTTGATCATCTCCGTGACTCGGGCGATGTCCCGGCCCTCATCCGGCGTGAGCCGGAAGCCGAGCGTCTCGGCGTCCGCGATGACGTAGAACATCCCGCCGTACGCCACGTCGACCGTCACCGTCCCCAGGTGCGGTACCTCCACCGCCGCATCGAGATGGGTCGCGAACGCCGGCACGTTGCGGAACGTCACGGCACGGACCTTGCCGCCGCTGCATTCCGCGTGGACCCGGATCAGTCCGGCCGGGCTTTCGAGGGTGAGCTCGGTCTGCGGCTCGACCATCGGGATCATCCCGGTCTCGAGGAGCGCGGTGACGACGCACATCGTGTTCGTCCCGCTCATCCCCGGGTACTCCACCTGCTCCATGATCACGTATCCGGCCTGGGCCTCGGGATCGGTCGTCGGGAGGATGAGGTTGCAGTTCGCCGCCGGGTAGCCTCGCGGCTCGCGGAGCATGAGCCGCCGCAGATCGTCACCGTTCGCGCGGAGCCAGGTCATCTTGTCGAACATCGTGGTGCCGGGGACGTCGAGGACGCCACCGACGATCACCCGGCCCGGCTCTCCGCCGGCGTGGAGGTCGACCGCGTGGATCATCCGCCCGAGCCGCACGTCGCCCTCCTCAGCCTCCGTCCCGACCGGACCCCTGGCGTCGTCGCGCCTCGGCGAACTCACGGGCCACCTCGCGTTTCGCGTCCCGCTCGGCGATGTCGCGCCGCTTGTCGTAGAGCTGCTTGCCACGGCCGAGCCCGAGCTCGAGCTTCGCCCGGCCGCGGCTGATGTAGAGCCGCAGCGGCACGATCGTCTGGCCCTTCTGCCTGGCGCGACCGACGATCTCGTCGATCTCCGACCGGTGGAGGAGGAGCTTGCGGGTCCGCCGGGGCTCGTGGTTGTCGCGGCTCGCCTGCTCGTACGGGGCGATGTGGGCGCCGATGAGCCAGGCTTCGCCGCCCTCGACCCGCGCGTAGGCCCCCGCGAGGTTGACCTTGTTGGCGCGGATTGACTTGATCTCCGTTCCGGTGAGGACGAGGCCGGCCTCGAACGTCTCGTCGATGTGATAGTCGTGCCGGGCCCGGCGATTGACGGCGATGGTCCCGTCGCCGCTCATGGAGATGGCTCCTTCGGTCCGAGGGTGGGGGATCGGGGCGAACGGCGCGGGGGTGGCCGCCGATCCGGAGTCCGAACGCAGGAACGCCGGCCCTGTGCGGACCGGCGTTCGAGTGCTTCGCCACCACGCAGGGTGTCCGACTAAACGGCCATCTCCTGCGAGGTGGTGCAGCTACGCGTACTGTCGATCACTGCACATCACCTCCTTTCGTTCGAGGGAACCCTACCCGAGCCCGCCCGATGGCGCAAGAGCCGGGACGGTCAGGCGGCCTTCGCCCGTCCAGGGGCCCGCGCCGTCCCGCCGAAGCCGAGCACCTGGAGCGCGCGATCGAGGACGGCGTCCCCCGTCCCGCCGGCCGCGGCCGCCGCGTCGACCGGCACGACGACGTCCGGCGCGAGGCCGACCTTGTTGATCCAGCGCTGGTTCGGGGTGAGCCAGCGGGCGATCGTGAGGCGGAAGCCGCCGTTGTCATCGTCGAGCGGGAGGAACTGCTGGATCGTCCCCTTGCCGTACGACTGCTGGCCGACGAGCGTGCCGCGCCTGGTGTCCTGGAGCGCCCCGGCGACGATCTCGCTCGCGGAGGCGCTGTTCCTGTCGATGAGGACGGCGAGCCGAATGGTCGGGTCGGTGGCGACGCCGCCGGGAAGGGCGGGTGTCGGGATCGGGTCGCCGGTCGCCGCCTTCTCCCAGAAGATCGGCCCCGAGGCGATGAACTGGCTCGCGATCGTCCGGGCCGCGGTCACATATCCCCCGAGGTTGCCGCGGAGATCGAGGACGATCGCCTTCTGGCCCGCCTTGACGTCAGCGGTGAGGGCGCTCACGAACTGGGCGGTCGAGTTGTCCGAGAAGCCGTTGAGGCGGATGTAGCCGACCCGCCCGCCGGCAAGGGCTTTCGCGACGATCTCCGGCTGGACGATGACGGCGCGGGTGATCGCGATCGCCACGGGCGCGGCGGCACCGCGGACGATCGTCAGTGTCACGACCGTCCCCTTCGGCCCACGGACCCTGGCGAGGGTCGCGTCCACGGTCGCGCCGTCGACGGTCGCGCCGTCGACGGCAGTGATCCGATCGCCAGCGCGGAGACCGGCCTGGTCCGCCGGGGACCCCGGCAGCGGCGCGACGACGATGAGCGCGCAGGCGGGCCCGAGTGAGGTGCAGCCCTCGGTCCCGTCAGGCCGCCGTGACGCGATCGTCGCACCGATCCCTTCGAACTGGCCGGCGAGTCCCTGGAGCGAGCTCGTGAAATCGGACGGGCTCATATAGAAGCTGAACGGGTCGCCGAGTGCGGCCAGCATCCCCTTGATCGCGCCGTCGACCAGCTGCCTGACGCTGACGGGCGTGCCTGCGTAGTGCTCGGTGATCGCCGCGTACGTGTCCCAGAACGGCTGGAAGGCCCGCGCGGCGCCGGCCGGGGTCCCGGGTTCGCTCGACGTCTGGTCGCCGAGCGCGAACCCGGCGGCGAACAGGCCGCTGCCGGCCACGACCGCGACGAGGATGGTCGCTACGATCGTCGGCGCAGCGCGACGACGGTTCACCGCCGGGGATGCCCCCGGTGGGGAGTCCACGGCGGCGTCCGATGCCCCGCCCTCGAGCTCGATCCCGCTCATCCGCGTCTCCTCAGCGGGCCAGGTAGCTCCGCACGGAGATCCACGCCCCGAACGCACCGAGGCCGACGCCGGTCCCGAGGACGAGGACGACGACGTCGCGGACGATCGAGCCGAGGCGCAGCGGCAGGACCTGGAAGAACGAGGTGAGGACACGGCTCACCGGGTCGGCGACGAGGGCGAACAGGCCGAGGGTGACCGCCGCGCCGATGAGCCCGACGAGGGCGCCCTCGAAGATGAACGGCCAGCGGACGAAGGCGTCCGACGCACCGACGAGCCGCATGATCTCGATCTCGTCGGCCCGGGCCACGACGGCGAGGCGGATCGTGTTGATCACGATGAACAGCGAGGTGAGGCCGACGAGCCCGAGGATGACGACGCCCGCCGTGCGGAGGATCGAGGTCACGGTGAGCAGCCGGTCGACCATGCTCTGGACCGGGTTCACGTGGTCGACGATCGACTCGGTGGTGAGCAGGTCGACGACCGAGCCGTACTGCTTCGGGTCCTGGAGGCGGACCTGGAGGCTTGCCGGGAACGGGTTCGTGTCGAGATATGCGGTCAGGTCCCCATGCCCCGCCTGGGCCTCCCGGGCCCGGAAGTCGGCCGCCGCCTGATCCTTCGAGACGTAGTCCACCTGGGCGACCTCGGGGAGCGCCCGGACCTGTGTCTCGACCGCCGCGATGTCAGCCTGGCTCACGCCGTCCTTGAGGTACGCGACGACCTGGACCTTCTGCTCGACGAAATCGATGCCGGCGGTGAGGCCGGTCTGGACGACCCAGAACCCGGCGAGGAGGACGAGCATGAAGACCATCGTCGCCGTGGCCGCCAGGCTCATGGCGGTGTTCCGCCAGAACCCCTGCCAGGCCCGCCGAAGGCTGAAGGCGATGAAGCCGATCACCGGCCGGCCTCAATCCTCACGGTGATAGGCCCCGCCGACCTCGTCGCGCACGATCCGTCCGTCCTCGAGCGCGACGACGCGTTTGCGGAGGGCCGTGACGACTTCCGCATTGTGGGTCGCCATGAGGACGGTCACGCCGAGCTCGTGCACGCGGAGGAGGAGCTGGATGATCTCCCAGCTGATGAGCGGATCGAGGTTGCCCGTCGGTTCGTCGGCGATGAGGATCCGCGGGTCGTGGACGAGGGCGCGGGCGATCGCCGTCCGCTGCTTCTCCCCGCCGGACAGCTGGCTCGGCAGCTGGCGGGCCTGTTCGGAGAGTCCCACGACCGCGAGGACCCCGTCCACCGCCGGACCGATCCGTCGCCGCGGAGTGCCGGTCACCTCGAGCGCGAAGGCGACGTTCTCCCAGACGGTCTTCGTCGGGAGCAGCTTGAAGTCCTGGAACACGGTGCCGATGCGGCGCCGCACCTTCGCGACGTGGCGGCGGGGCAGCCGGGCGAGATCCTGACCGTCGAGGACGACCTGGCCCCTCGTCGGGAGCTCCTCGCGGATGAGGAGCTTGATGAGGGTGGACTTGCCGGCACCGGACGGCCCGACGAGGAACACGAAGTCCCCCTCCGGCACGACGAGGTCGACGTCGCGAAGGGCGATCCTCCCGTTCGGATACTCCTTGGCGACGTCATGGAGCACGACGACCGGACGACGGGCCACGTCGGCGCCGCCGATCGGCCGGACGGCCAGCGGCACGCTCGCCGTCCAGCGGTCGTCATCGAGCGCGGGCGCGACGACCCGGACGGGTCGGGTTGTGGCCGCAGGGGGTGCGTGGGTCACGTCCGTCAGAGGCTACCACCGCCTCTCCGAGCGCGCCGAAACGCGGTCGTCGCGGGGCCGCCGGTCAGAGGAGGCCGGGGGAGATCGGCAGGTACCGCGCGAAGTCCGCGATCGGCTCGTCCCAGCAGAGGAGGATCGGGAAGCTCTCGAGCCTGAGTCCGGCCTCGAGCAGGGCCATCGCCGTCGCCGCGGCTGCGCCCGGGACCCAGACGGCGTACGCGCCACGCGGCGTCACGGACCGGACGAGGCGCCCGAGAGCCGGGGCGACGAGTGCGGGATCGAGGACGGCCAGCGGTCCGAGCTGCCCGGATGGCGCCGCGTAGCCATAGCCGATCGACTCCCCGGCACGGTCGATGAACAGCCGACCCTGCCGCCCGGCAAGCCGGAGGAACCGATGGTCGTCCGGGTGATCGAAGCCGACGATCTCGCGGTCGATCCGCCCGACCGTCTCGGCCAGCTCGCGATGGCCCGACCCGCCCGCCCCGACGGCGGCGATCTCCTCGAACGGAACGCTGCGGATCCCGTCCGGCAGGTCCGGAAGTCGCTCCGGCCGGTGGACATCGCCGAGCAGATGGAGAAGCGGCACGCGGGGCACCATCCCGAAGCGGCTGTACAGTGCGTTCGAGATCGGCTGCGCGCTGTCGGTCGCGGTCGCCCTCGCCCGCGCGGAGCCGAACACCGGGACCACCGCCTCGAGCAGGGCTCGCCCGAGACCGAGGCCCTGCTCCTCCGGCAGGACGAAGAGCATCGAGAGGAACCACACGTCGCGACGGCGGAGGGCCACCACGAACCCCACGACGCGCTCTCCGCCCGGAGCGTCCTCGTCCGGACGTGTCGCGACGATGAAGGTCTCCGGGTCCGTGGCGAGGAGGTGGTCGTACAGAGCCGTGATCGCTCCGACGTCGCCGACGGGATCGGGTTGGCCGAGCCGCCCGAGATACTCGGCGAGGGCGACGTGCCAGACCGCCGCGCACGCCGGCAGGTCTGCCGCGACCGCCGGGCGAAGGTCGGCGACCTGCGTCCCGCGGCGAACCGTCATTCCCCGTCATCCTCCCCGGCGAGCGGTGCCCCGGTCGCGAGGCGTTCGAGCTCCGCCTGCATGAACCCGTCGAGATCGCCGTCGAGGACGGCCGTCGTGTTCGACGTCTCGAATGCCGTTCGAAGGTCCTTCACCATCTGGTAGGGGTGGAGCACATAGCTCCGGATCTGGTTGCCCCAGCCCGCCGTCACGTGCTCGCCCTTGAGTTGACGGAGCTCAGCCTCCTTTTCCTCGAGCCGCTTCTCGAGGAGCCGCGCCTTGAGGACCTTGACCGCGGTCTCCTTGTTCTGCGTCTGCGATCGCTCGTTCTGGCTCTGGGCCACGATCCCGGTCGGCAGGTGGGTGAGGCGGACGGCCGAATCCGTCTTGTTGACGTGCTGTCCACCGGCGCCCTGGGAGCGGTACGTGTCGACGCGGATGTCGTCCCAGTCGAGCTCGACGTCCGTGTCGTCCTCCTCGACCTCGGGCAGGACCTCGACGAGGGCGAACGTCGTCTGGCGTCGCTTCTGGGAGTCGAAGGGGCTGATCCGGACGAGGCGGTGGACGCCCCGCTCGGCACGGAGCCAGCCGTACACCCGGCGCCCCTCCACCGCGATCGTCGCGCTCTTGAGCCCGGCCTGCTCGCCCTCGAGCTGGTCGACGATCTCCGTCGCGAACCGATGCCGCTCCGCCCAGCGCAGGTACATCCGGACGAGCATCTCCGCCCAGTCCGTCGCCTCCGTCCCGCCGACGCCGGCGATGATCGTGATGAGTGCCGACCGCTCGTCGTACTCGCCGGAGAAGAGGAGGGCGGTCCGTTCCCGATCGAAGGTCGCCGACAGGTCGGCGACGTCGCGCTCAACCTCGGCCGTCAACTCCGGGTCGTCCGCCTCCGCGACGAGGTCGAGGAGCTCGACGAGATCGTCCGCACGTCGGGCGAGCGACCGCCACAGATCGATCTCCGTCCGCAGCCCGTCCGCCTGCCGGAGGACCCGCTGCGCGACCCGCTGGTCGTCCCAGAAGCCGGGCGCGCTCGTCAGTGCGTCGAGTTCGGCGAGGCGTGTCTCCCTGGCGGGAAGGTCAAAGCCGCCCCGAGGTCGACCGGATCCGCTCCGCCAGGTCGCGGACGGCGGCGGTGTCCACCTAGCCGCGCCCCTGGATATCCTGGAGCAGGATCGGACGGAGCTCGATGAGCCGCAGGGCGGTCTTGCTCCGGGCGACGACGGGGTTCACGCATGGGCAATAGCCGTTGTGGGGGCAGACCCCGCAGTTCCCGTCGCAGTCGAGGGCCGCCGCATAGCTGCAGGTGCGGCAATCGCGCTCACAGGCGATGAGGTCGACGAACGCTGCTTCCTCAGCCTGCTTCACGTGGTCCCTCTCTCCTCGACCGGCGGAACGTGGCGTGCGGGCGGCGTGAAGGCGGACGGACGGCACGTGGCATGGGCTCGGTCGTGCGCGGATCGTTCGCCGAACGGTGGATTTGGCCCAGTATAGGGGGTCAATCCGGGCGCGCCAAGAGGTCAGGACCATCCTTTTCCGAGTGTTTCGTGGCCGACCCGGTCCAGGTGCGCGACGGTCAGCGGCCGTGGCACTTCTTGTATTTCAGGCCGGATCCGCAGAAACACGGATCGTTCCGTCCGATCCGCGATCCGTCGGGCGCGAAGCCGGGCCGCTGAGCACCGTTCCCGCCACTGGCACCTCCGCCGGTCAGGCCCCCGGTCGATGCGGTGGCCCGACTCGTCGGGTTCGAAGGGAGACCCCGGGTCACGAGCCCTTCGGAGCCCGTGGAGGTCGACGTGGAGGCCGAGATCGACCGCGGTCCGTCGGCGTCGGCACCGTCGCTCGTCGTCGAGCCCGACGGTCCGCTTCCGCTCGTGCCGGCCGATCGCACCGCCGAAGCACCCGCCGCGAGATCCGCGGCCAGCTGCGCCTCCTGGGCGGCGGGTGGCGGATTCCGGGTGACGGTCACGCGGAAGATCGTCGTCGCGACCTGATGACGGATGAGCGACCGCAGCTCCTCGTAGAGGGCGAACGCCTCTTTCTTGAACTCGTTCAGTGGATCCTGCTGGGCGTATCCGCGCAGGCCGATGCCGCGCCGCATGTCGTCGAGCTCGGTGAGGTGCTCGATCCAGAGCGAGTCGATCGTGCGGAGGAGGACGAGCCGCTCGACGAGGGACCAGTCCGTCTCGCCGACCTCGGCCGCCTTGGCGCCGAGGGTCGCATCCACGAGCTCCCTGAGGTGGCCCATGAGCTGGTCCCGCGACGGGATCTCCGCGAGGGCGTCCTCGCTCGTCCGCTCCCCGTCGAGACCCATCGCCCGGAGCGCGGCCGAGAGCCCCTCGAGGTTCCATTCGACCGGCGCCTCGGAGGCGGCGAAGGTGTCCGTGAGGGCATCGATCTCGTCGTCGAGGAAGACGAGCACGGTCGCACCGAGGTCCTCGTTGCGGAGCACCTTGTCGCGCTCCGCGTAGATCGTCTCGCGCTGCTTGTTGATGACGTCGTCGAACTCAACGACCCGCTTTCGCATGTCGAAGTTGAAGCCCTCGACCCGGGTCTGGGCACCTTCGATGGTCCGGCTCACGAGCCGCGACTCGATGGCCACGTCGTCCTCGAGCCCCATCCGCTCCATGAGCCCGGCGACCCGCTCCGAGGCGAAGCGTTTCATGAGGTCGTCGTCGAGCGACAGGTAGAAGCGGCTCGATCCCGGATCGCCCTGCCGGCCGGCCCGGCCGCGCAGCTGGTTGTCGATCCGGCGGCTGTCGTGCCGTTCCGTCCCGATGATGTGGAGGCCGCCCACCTCGACCACCCGCCGGTGGTCCTCGTCGCAGGTCGCCTTCGCCTCCTCCAGCGCCGCCGCGTACGTCTCCGCGTCCACCTCGGCCGGGTTGAGGCCGCGGCGGTGGAGGATCTCCGACGCGAGCCCGGCCGGATTGCCGCCGAGGAGGATGTCCGTGCCACGGCCGGCCATGTTCGTCGCGATCGTCACCGCGCCGGTCCGGCCCGCCTGGGCGACGATCGGGGCCTCCTTCTCGTGGAACTTCGCGTTGAGGACCTCGTGCCTGATGCCGCGCCGCTTCAGCATCTGAGACAGGATCTCACTCTTCTCGACGCTCACCGTCCCGACGAGGACCGGACGGCCCGCCCCCTGCATCTCGACGATCTCGTCGATGAGGGCGTTGAACTTGCCGGTCTCGTTGCGGAACACGAGATCCGGATCGTCCTCGCGGATCATCTCCCGGTGGGTCGGGATGGCGACGACCTCGAGGTTGTAGATCTTCGAGAGCTCCTCCGCCTCGGTCATTGCCGTCCCGGTCATGCCGGCGAGCTTGTCGTAGAGGCGAAAGTAGTTCTGGAAGGTGATCGTCGCCATGGTCACGCTCTCGCGCTGGACGCGGAGGCCCTCCTTGGCCTCGATCGCCTGATGGAGCCCCTCGCTCCAGCGCCGGCCCGGCATCTGACGGCCGGTGAACTCGTCGACGATGATGATCTCGCCGTCCTTGACGATGTAGTCGCGATCCCGCTTGTAGAGGGCGTGCGCCTTCAGGGCCTGCTCGAAATGGCGGGCGAGGGTCGGGTCGGTGTCGTAGAGGTTCGGGACGCCGAGCCAGCCCTCCATCTTGTGGATGCCTTCCTCGGTGGGGCTGACCGCGCGGTCCTTGAGATCGACGAAGTAGTCGCCGCCCTCCTCCTCGCCCTCGGCCCGGCCGGTCAGGCGCGGGACGATCCGCGCGAACGTGAAGTACTTGTCCGCCGATTCCTCCGCCTGACCACTGATGATGAGCGGCGTCCGGGCCTCGTCGATGAGGATGTTGTCCACCTCGTCGACGATCGCGAAGGCCCGATCGCGCTGGACCCGCTGTTCGAGCTCGACGACCATGTTGTCGCGGAGGTAGTCGAAGCCGAATTCGTTGTTCGTGCCGTAGGTGACGTCGGCGGCGTACGCCTCCCGTCGTTCCACCGGACGGAGGTTGACGAGCCGTTCATCCGACGTGGGGTAGCCGGGTTCGAAGACATAGCTCGCGTCGTGGGTGATCATCCCCACGCTCACCCCGAGGAAGTGGAAGACGGGGCCCATCCATTGCGGGTCGCGGCGGGCGAGGTAGTCGTTGACCGTCACGACGTGGACGCCCCGGCCGGACATGCTGTTGAGGACCGCGGCGAGCGGCGCGATGAGCGTCTTGCCCTCGCCCGTCTTCATCTCGGCGATCTTGCCCTGGTGGAGGACCGCCCCGCCGATGAGCTGGACGTCGAAATGGCGCATCCCGAGCGTCCGCCGCATCGCCTCCCGGGTCGCCGCGAAGACCTCCGGGAGCGCTTCGTCCATCGCCCGCTGGACGCGTTCGCGCTCCCGCTTCCGGCGGGCCTTCGCGATCTCGCGACGCCGTTCGGGATCCGGATGCTCGAGCTCGTCGTCCGACGGCTCGTCCGGGACCGCCGCCCCGCGGATCTCCTCCCGGATCTCGTCGATCCGGCTCCGGATCTCCGCATCGGAGAGCGCTTCGAACTCGGTCTCGAGGGCGTTCGTCTCGTCGACGAGGGGTTGGATCCGCCGGACCTCGCGGTCGTTCGAGTCGACGAATCGGTTGAGGAATCCAAGCACCATGGCCGGTGAAGTATACGGGGAGCCGGTTGGACGACCCCCGCGCCCGCCGGGCGCGGCCGGTCAGCGCCAGAAGCCGCTGCCGTACCCAGCGACGAGGAGGACGAACGTCAGGACGGCGAGGAAGAGCCAGAACCCGACGGAGATTGCCGTCCGGGTCGGGTTCATCTCCGGGTTCGCGAGGGGCGTGAGATGGCCGCGCCGGTTGCCGCTCCCCCACCGGGACGACCGCAGCGCCCGGCGCCAGTTCTGATCGGTGGCCTGCCGCGGCTCGATGCCGCCCTTGCCGTCCGGTCGATGGAGCTGGAGGGTCATCGATCTCCCACCTTCGTTGCCGGGGCGAGCATGGAGGGCGTGCCGGGCTTCCCACTCTCGCTTGTGTCGCCGATCTCCGGGTGGTGGGTGCGGACATCGACCGAGCGCTGCTCGCCACCCTCCCAGAAGGTCATCTCCTGGGTGAAGGTGACCTCGCTGCTGAACAGCGCCCCGACGGACTCACCGCGATGAATGCGCTTGATCGCCTCGCCGATGAGCGGGGCGACGGACAGCGTCGTGATCTGGTGGAGGCGTTTCGCCGGCGGGAGCGGGATCGAGTCGGTAAGGACGACCTCGCGGAGGCTCGAGGCCCGGATCTTGTCGACCGCCGGGTCGGACAGGACGCCGTGGGTGGCGCAGGCGTAGATCTCGTCGACGCCCTCCCGCTCGAGCGCGGTGACGATCTCGAAGAGCGTGCCGGCCGTGTCGATCTCGTCGTCGACGATGATCGCCCGGCGACCCCGGACATCGCCGATGACGTTCATCAGCTCGGCCTTGTCGAGGTTGCCCTGGCGGCGTTTCTCGATGATCGCCAGCGGTGCGCCGAGCAGTTCGGCGAACGTCCGGGCGCGCTTCGCGAAGCCGAGGTCCGTCACGACGACGGGCCGCTCGATGTGCTTGTGGATGAAGTAGTTGGAGAGGAGGTGAACCGCCGTCAGCTCGTCGACCGGGATGTTGAAGAAGCCCTGGATCTGGCCTTGGTGGAGGTCCATCGTGAGGACCCGGTCCGCGCCGGCGACCGTGATCATGTCCGCCACGAGGCGGGCGGTGATCGGAACGCGCGGCTGGTCCTTCTTGTCAGATCGCCCGTAGGCGTAGAACGGCAGGACCGCGGTGATGCGTCCGGCGCTCGCCCGCTTGAACGCGTCGATCATGATGAGGAGTTCCATGATCGACTGGTTGACCGGGTGGCACGTCGGCTGGACGAGGAAGACGTCCTTTTCGCGGACGTTGTCGAGGATCTTGACGAAGATGTTCTCGTTGGCGAACTGGAACACCTCGACCCTGCCAGGCTGCGTCCCGAGGTAGCGGCAGATCTTGTCAGCCAGGTCCGGGTTCGCGTTGCCGTGGTAGATCTCGAATTGGTCCGCGTACACCGGCGCCTCCTGATCCCGGGCCGCGCCCTGAGCCCCGGCCTGGGCTCAGGATCGCGTGCCCCCGGCGTCGACCGGATCCGTCCCGTCGGGATCGCCATTGTCGCCCATGACCCCCCGGTCCGCCAGCCCCGCCCGGAAGGCGGCGATGCCGACGACCCGATCGCCCGACTCGAGGCGCATGACGATGACCCCGCGGGCACTCGACGAGTAGCGGTTGATCGTGTTCGTCTCGGTCCGGATGACCTGCCCGCCGGCGCTGATGAGGATGAGCTCCTCATCCGCGTCCGTGACCTGCTGGACCGCCGCGACGTCGCCCGTCTTGCGGCCCTCGAGACTGATGAGCTGGACCCCCTGGCCGCCCCGATGCTTGACCCGGAACCCGGTGAGGGGCACGCGCTTGCCGTAGCCGGTCTCGGTGAGCACGAGCAGGTCCGCCTCGGGCTGGACGACGCTCATCGCGACGACGCCGTCACCCTTGCGGGCGAGACGGATCCCGATGACGCCCGCCGCATCCCGGCCCATGGCCCGGACCTCCGCTTCGTGGAACCGGGCGAGCTTGCCCTGGGCGGTGGCGAGGAGGACGTCGCTGCCGCCGGTCGCGACGTCGACCCAGGCGAGCTCGTCGTCCTCGGCGACCGTGATCGCCCGGATGCCACTGGAGCGGACCTTCTCGAACTGCTCGAGCGGCGTCTTCTTGACGATCCCGTTGCGGGTCGCGAGGACGAGGAACCGTCCGGCCGTGAAGTCCGAGAGGGTGATCGTCGCGAGCGGGACCTCGCCGGCCTCCACCTGGACGCCCGGGAGGTTGATGATCGGGATGCCCTTCGCCTGGCGGCTCGCATCGGGGATCTGGTGGACCTTGCTGCTGAAGACGCGACCGCGATTGGTGAAGAACAGGGCCCAGTCGTGGGTGTTCGCGACGAGGAGGTGCTCCACCGCGTCCTCCTCGCGGGTCACGTGGCCGATGATCCCCTTGCCGCCGCGGTGCTGGCGCCGGTACGTCGCCACCGGCTGGCGCTTGATGTAGCCGCGGCCGCTGATCGTGATGACGACGTCCTCGTCGGCGATGAGGTCCTCGTCCGTCATCTCCCGGCTCGAGTCGTCGACGACCCTGGTCCGCCGCTCGCCGCCGTACTTGCGCTTCAGCTCGACGAGCTCTTCTTTGATGATCGAGAGGACGCGCGCCGGATTGGCGAGGATGTCCTCGAGCTCCGCGATGAGCTGGATGACCTGCAGGTACTCGTCCTCGATCTTCTTCCGCTCGAGGGCGGCGAGGCGGGCGAGCCGCATGTCGAGGATCGCCTGGGCCTGCAGCTCGGAGAGGTCGAAACCCGCCATGAGGTTCGTCCGGGCGAGGTCCACGTCGGCCGAGGCCCGGATCGTCCGGATCACCTCGTCGAGGTGGTCGAGGGCAATCTTGAGGCCCTCGAGGATATGAGCGCGGGCCCGTGCCTTGCGGAGATCGAACTCGGTCCGTCGTCGGACCACGTCGCGGCGGTAGTCGACGTAGTGCTGAAGGACGGCCTTGAGGGGCAGCGTCTGGGGCTGACCGTCCACGAGGGCGAGCATGTTGAGGTTGAAGGCGAGCTGCATCGGGGTGTGCTTGAACAGGTTGTTCAGCACCTTGTGCGGGTTGTGGTCGCGCTTGATCTCGACGTAGATCCGCATCCCGTCGCGATCCGACTCGTCGCGGAGGTCGCTGATGCCCTCGATCCGCTTGTCCTTCACGAGGTCGGCGATCTTCTCGAGCAGCGTCGCCTTGTTCACCTGGTACGGCAGCTCGGAGACGATGATCGCCATGCGGTCCGCCTTCGTCTCCTCGAACGCGACCTGGGCTCGGATGACGACCCGGCCGCGGCCGTGGGCGTACATGTCGCGGATCGCGTCGATCGTCTCCCATTCGCCGGTGAACTGGTTCCGGCGCGACTCGAAGCGGTAGATGGTCCCGCCGGTCGGGAAATCCGGCCCGCTGACGTGACGGCAGAGGTCGTCCGTCGTGAGCTCCGGATCGTCGATGAGGGCGACGGTCGCGTCGCAGATCTCGCCGAGGTGATGCGGCGGGATGTTCGTCGCCATCCCGACCGCGATCCCCGAGCTACCGTTGATGAGGAGGTTCGGCAGCCTGGCCGGCAGGACGGACGGCTCGCGCTGGGTCCCGTCGTAGTTGTCAACGAAGTCGACGGTCTCCCGGTCGATGTCGGCGAGCATCTCGGCCGCGATGCCGGTGAGGCGCGCCTCCGTGTACCGCATCGCAGCGGCGCTGTCGCCGTCGACCGATCCGAAGTTGCCCTGCCCGTCGACGAGCGGATAGCGCATCGAGAAGTCCTGGGCGAGCCGGACGAGGGCGTCGTAGAGCGCGGCGTCGCCGTGCGGATGGAGCTTGCCCATGACCTCGCCGACGATCGCGGCGCACTTGCGGAACGAGCTCGTCGCGGAGAGCCCCATCTCCCCCATCGTGTAGAGGATCCGGCGATGGACCGGCTTGAGGCCGTCGCGGACGTCGGGCAGGGCGCGGGCGACGATGACGCTCATCGCATAGTCGAGGTAGCTCACCCGCATCTCGTCCTCGATGCGGACGGTGCGGATCTCGCCGAGATCGTCGGTCACGGGGTCGGTCTCCTGGCAGGTTCAGGCTGAGCGTGCGGCAGGTCGCCGAAACGGCCGGCGATCTCGGCGGCGCGCGAGGTCGAGCGGGTGTCACCATGGCGGCGGATGCCGGCGAGTCGCTCGCGCAGCGCCGCTCCTCGCTCGGCCGGGAGCTTGATGAGCGCCTCCCGGACCACCCACGCACGGTGTCCGTCGGCCTGCTCGACGGCCCGTTCCGCTTCGCCCTCAAGGAAGCGCTCGACGGCGGTCGCATCGACGAGGACGAGCGATCGGAGCGCCCAGGCGAGCGCCTTCTCCACGTCCGCCTCGGCGTCGCCGATGAGCTCCCGGATGAGCGCGAGGCCACGCTCGGCGACCCCCGCAGCCCGGCCGGCCCGCCGGTCGATGAACGGGATCGTCGCGATCGTGCTGCCGACGAGCCGGCGCTCCCAGCGTGACGCGGCGTACACGAGCTGCTCCAGCTCGGCCCAGCGGTAGGGTTCGCTGAGGATGCCGCGACCGACCGGGTGGGCGAGGCTGTCGACGGTGATCCAGTCGCCGGCCTCGCGCGCCGCTCGACGGAGGAGCTGCCAGCTCCGCTCCGGATCGACGAGCACGAGGCGGTCGAGCAGGCCGAACGCGAACCAGCGTGGCTCGAGGGTCGGTTCGCGGAAGAGGCGGTCCGCGACGAAGAGGAGGGCCGCGCCCGGTCGCTCGCCGCGGGTGGCGGATCCGAACCCACGCGAGACGGCCGCGAGCAGCGGCCAGCGGACGCCGAGGAGCGGCCCGATGCCCGGCGCGATGCGACGCTGTCCGGCGAGGTATGCGTCGTCGCCGAGCTCCGTCAGGCCGGCTGCCAGCACCGCGGCGAACTCGTCCGGGTCGCCGACAAGCTCCGCCAGGGAGTGGCCGAGTCGCTCGGCGGCGGGCCGCCGCACGGCGACGATGGTGGAAGCGCCATCGGTCGTCGGTTGGTCGCCGGATCGTGCGCGGCCACGTCGCCGGGCGATGATCGGCGTCGCGTCGGATCGTCTCGCGACGGATCGGCCGGGGGCGGACGGATCCACGGCAGGGGCGCTCATCTGCGGCCGTCGAGGCGAGCCACGGAGTCGGGAGTGTCCACGGAGTCGGGAGTGTCCACGGAGTCGGGCGCTCCGCCGATCGAACGGACTCCGTAGCGCTCCTGAAGCTCGAGCTTCCGAGCGGCGTCTGCGGCAAGGTACACGCCATCCGCGGTCGCGAGGACCTCACCGCTCTCACGATCGACGATTCGGGCGCTCGTGTCGACGATCCGCCGTCGCGACCGGCCGACCCAGCCCTCGGCCAGGATCTCGCGTCCGATCGGGACCGGCCGCCGGAACTCGACGCTCATCCGGGCCGTGACGCCCCAGTTGTCCGAGCCGACGAGCGACCAGGCCATGACCTCGTCGAGGATCGTACAGACGATCCCACCGTGCGCGATGCCCTCCCACCCCTCGAACTCGGGACCGAGCGCAAGCTCGGTCCACGAACGCCCGGGTTCCACGTGCAACACAAGATGGAGCCCGTGTTCGTTCAGCGTGCCGCAGGCGAAGCAGCGATGGGGCCGGAACGCAAAGGCCGAAGCCACGGCGCTCGATCGAGCCGACCAGGCGGTGGCTCGTGGCGTCGCAGATCCCGCCTGCATGGCGGCCGGGACGGACGCCGACGTGACGCGACGCGAGGATGTCTCAGACGTCAAGGTTCCGAACCTTCCGGGCCTCGGACTTGATGAAGTCCTTGCGCGGCGCGACCTTCTCCCCCATGAGCATCGTGAAGATCGCGTCAGCCTCGGCGGCGTCCTCGATCTCGGCCCGCAGGAGCGTCCTCGTCTGCGGGTTCATCGTCGTCTCCCAGAGCTGGTCGGCGTTCATCTCGCCGAGGCCCTTGAAGCGCTGGACGGACACGGACTTCACGTTCATCTGCCGGACGATCTCGTCCCGCTCCTTCTCCGACTGCGCGTAGCGGGTCACCTTCCCGGTGCTCACGCGATAGAGCGGCGGTTGCGCGATGAGGAGGTACCCGTGCTCGATGATCTGCGGCATGTGGCGGTAGAAGAACGTGAGGAGGAGCGTCCGGATGTGGGCGCCGTCGACGTCGGCGTCCGTCATGATGATGACCCGGTGGTAGCGGAGTTTGGCGAGGTCGAAGCTGTCGCCGATCCCGGCCCCGAGGGCGATGATGAGCGGTCTGACGTTCTCGGACGAGAGGATCCTGTCGAGGCGCGCCTTCTCCACGTTGAGCAGCTTCCCGCGCAGCGGGAGGATCGCCTGGAACCGCCGGTCCCGGCCCTGCTTCGCGGATCCGCCGGCCGAATCGCCCTCCACGAGGTAGAGCTCGCTCTTCGCCGGGTCGCGCTCCTGGCAGTCGGCAAGCTTGCCCGGGAGAGACATCCCCTCGAGCGCGCCCTTCCGGATGACGAGGTCGCGCGCCTTCCGAGCAGCCTCGCGAGCCCGAGCCGCGGTCAGGCACTTCTCGATGATCCGGCGGCCATCGGCCGGGTTCTCATCGAGGTACTGGCCGAGTGAGTCTGCGACGGCGGTCTGGACCTGGCCCTTCACCTCGGCGTTCCCGAGCTTTGCCTTCGTCTGGCCTTCGAACTGCGGCTCGACGAGCTTCACGCTGATCACGGCGGTGAGTCCCTCGCGGACGTCGTCACCGGACAGGTTCGTGTCGGAGTCCTTGAGGATCCCGGCCCGACGCGACCAGTCGTTGAGCGAGCTCGTGAGCGCGGCCCGGAAGCCCGTGACATGCGTCCCGCCGTCCACCGTGTTGATGTTGTTCGCGAAGGCGAGGACGTTCTCCGTGTAGGAGTCGTTGTACTGGAGGGCGACCTCGACGGTCGTGGTCCCATCCCGACGTTCGACGTAGATCGGGCGGGAGTGGAGCGCCTCCTTGTTCCGGTTGAGGTGGCGGACGAACGAGGTGAGGCCGCCCTCGAAGTAGAACGATCGCTCGCGACCCGCCCGTTCGTCGATGAGGGTGATCCAGACGCCCTTCGTCAGGTAGGCGGACTCGCGAAGCCGCTGGACGATGAGCTCCCACGAGTAGTCCGTGCTCTCGAACATCTCGCGATCCGCCCGGAACCGTGTCGTCGTCCCGTGTCGACCGTGCGACGGTCCGATCTTCGTGACTGCTGTGGTCGGCTTGCCGCGCGCGTATTCCTGGGACCAGACCGCGCCATCGCGGGCGGTTTCCACCCGCAGCCACTCCGAGAGCGCGTTGACGACGCTCACGCCCACCCCGTGGAGGCCGCCGGACACCTTGTAGCCGCCGCCGCCGAATTTGCCGCCGGCGTGGAGCACCGTGTGGACGACCTCGAGGGCGTCCTTGCCGGTCGAGTGGCGACCGACGGGTACGCCGCGCCCATCGTCCTGGACCACGACAGTCCCGTCGGCGAGGATCGTGACGTCGATCCGGGTCGCGTAACCCGCCATCGCCTCGTCGACCGAGTTGTCGACGACCTCCCACACGAGGTGGTGCAGGCCGCGGACGTCCGTGGAGCCGATGTACATGCCCGGTCGGCGGCGCACGGCCTCGAGGCCCTCGAGGACCTGGATGCTCGCGGCGGTGTAGTCGCTCCCGGCCGCGCTCGCACGTGTGCGTCGGGACGCCGTCGCGGGGGCCGTTCGGTTCGGTTCCTGGGTCACGCGTGTCCTCCGGTCAGGCGTTCGTAGAGGCGCCCGAGCTCCTCGTCGCTGTAGTACTCGATGACGATGCGCCCACCGCGTCTCGTCCGGGCCAGTCGAACCTTCGTGCCGAGCGAGCGACGGAGGTCCTCCTCTACCCGCTCGAGGTCCGGATCCACGGCGGCCGAGGTCACGCTGCCGAGCGGATCGGTTGTCGGTCGCTCGCGGAGGCGTTTCGCGAGCGCCTCGGTCTGTCGAACGGACAGGTCCCGACCGACGATCGCCTGGAGGAGGTTTGCCTGGGTCGGGCCCGGCAACCCGCCGATCGCCCGCGCGTGTCCCTCGCTGATCGAGCCGTCGGCGACCGCGACCTGGACGGCCGGATCGGCATCGAGGAGCCGGAGCGTATTGGCGATCGTCGACCGGGCGCGGCCGACCCGGATGGCGATCTGTTCCTGTGTCATCGCGAAGACATCCACGAGCTGGCGGTAGGCGTGAGCCTCCTCCATAGGATTGAGATCCTCGCGCTGGATGTTCTCGACGAGAGCGAGCTCGAGCTGATCGCGCTCCGCGAGCTGGCGGACCACCGCCGGGATCCGCTCGAGGCCGGCGAGTCGGGCAGCCTGGAACCGCCGCTCTCCGGCGACGAGCTGGTAGCCGTCGAGCACCTCGGTGACGAGGATCGGCTGGAGGACGCCGTGTTCACGGATGCTCGCGGCAAGCTCGTCGATCGCCGCCGAGGCGGTCTGGCGCCTGGGTTGATACGGGTTGGGTCGGATCCGTGCGAGCGGGATCTCGGCAGGCGCCGCGACCGCGCTCGTCCGCTGGGGGATGAGGGCCGAGATCCCGCGCCCGAGTCCGCTCGCGGGCCGGACCGACTTCGTCGTCATGCGCTCAACCCGAGCGCCGCAGTGGCGGTCGGCGCCGCACCGCCGGTCGGTGCCACGGCACCGGTGCCCGGCCGATGGTCGGCCAGGCGGATCTCGTCGGCGAGGGCCCGGTAGGCGAGCGCGCCGGCCGAGTCCGGTCGATGGAACGCGATCGGGCGACCGTGGCTCGGCGCCTCCGAAAGGCGGACGCTCCGCGGCACGACGGTCCGGTAGACCGCTCCGCGGAGGTGCCGCCGGACCTCGTCACTCACGTCAGCCGAGAGATTCGTCCGGGCGTCGTACATCGTGAGGACCACGCCTTTGACGGCCAGGTCTGGATTGAGGTTGTCACGCACGAGGTTCACCGTGGCGATGAGCTGGGTGAGCCCGTCGAGCGCATAGAACTCGCACTGCATCGGGATGAGGACCGCGTCGGCGGCGGTGAGCGCATTGACGGTGAGCAGGCCGAGCGACGGTGGGCAATCGATGAGCACGTAGTCGAACTGCGGCGCGACTGGCCCGATGAGCGCCGCGAGCCGCCGTTCGCGCTGCGGGAGCGGCGCCAGCTCCACCTCCGCGCCCGCGAGCTCGATCGTCGATCCGACGATCGAGAGCCGCGGCACCTCCGTGGACAGGATCAGGTCGCCGAGCGTGGCGGTTCCGATGAGCGCCTCGTAGATCGAACGCCGGAGCGTGCCCCGATCGAGGCCGAGCCCGCTCGTCGCGTTGCCCTGCGGGTCGAGATCGACGATGAGGACCCGGTCCCCGGCGAGGGCGAGGTACGTCCCAAGGTTGACGACGGTCGTCGTCTTCCCGACGCCCCCCTTCTGGTTGGCGCAGGCGATCGTCTGGCCCACTCAGGAACCACGGAGGAACGGGGTCACGATGGTGAATCTTACCATCGGGACCCGCTTTCTCTTCGGCCGACCGACGGCCGAGAGCGGCCGGTCGGGGGATTCGGGACGCGATCCATCGAGCCATCGTCGGACCACTCTGCCAGGCACCCCTGCACGCCTACGTAGCTGCGACGTGTCGGCGATCGCGTCAGGCTGCGTGTTGCACGTGCAACATCGCCTCGGCGGTCGACACGCGGCGAGGCGACCGACCCGGACACCCGGACGGGTGTGCGACAGATTTGTAGGTGCTGACGGTCAGGCCGCGGTCGTCTGGTTGTGGATGCGCCCCCAGACTTCCTCCCAGCGGCCGCTCGCCTCCTGGCAGCGCAGGCTGACGATGCCGGCCGCGCCGCGCACGCTCCAGCGCATGCCGGAGAGCTTCAGCCGCTGGCCGATGACGGCCTTGCAGCCGGCCTCGACCGCGCCGGACCCGGCGAAGTGGCCGAGTGCCCGGAAGTGCGCGTAGCGCATCCGCTCGGCGTTGGTCTCGAAGTAGCCGAGTGCCTTCTCGACCTCGCGGGTCTGCGCGTCGGGGAGGGAGAGGTTCCTGGTGGTGGCGAGCAGCGCCGGAACGTCACCGCGGTCGAGGTCGGCCAGCCGCTCGGCGAGCCAGCCCGGAGCGTCGTCGCCGAGGGTGGGCGCGACCAGCGCGCCCAGCGCGTGGACGTGCTCGCGGGCGTGGTAGAGGTCGACGATCTGGGTCGCGCCCGGGAAGTGCAGGTCGGCGAGACGCCAGATCCAGGGCGCCCCGTCGCCGAGCACGACGAGTTGCTTCGCCGTCTCCGAGCCGCGCCGGCGCGCCTCGGCGTAGACGAGGGCACCGAAGTGCTCGACGGGCTCCAGGGTGGCGAGGTAGCTCGAGGAGCCCGGGTCGCGGATCGGCTGGCCGGCCTCGTCCAGGCCGGCCTGGGTGAACAGCACCCCGAGTTTCGCCTCGCGGGTGCGGGCCCGCCCGTCGGGGTACTTGCCGGCCCGCCCCGCGGTGTCGGCGGGCACGGTGGGGACGCCGGTGCCGTCGATCGCCAGGTAGAGCTTGGCCACCGGGGGGGCCGGAGCGAACGGGACCAGCCGACCGGCGAGCACCGCGGCCGCCTCCCGGTCAGCAATCGTGACGAGGACCTGTCCGTCGGCCTCCGCGCTGCGCTCCACCCGTTTCGTGGTCAGCTCGACCCCAGCCAACTCGGCCAACAGCTCGCTGGCCTGGGCGAACGGCGCCGCCGCACCCACCCGGGCCACCATCCTGGCCAGCCCCGGGGACAGCGAGGCCCCGGTGACGCCGAGCTCGGTGTCCCTCGGCACCACCCCGTGGCCGCACGCGGTGCAGTGGTAGTAGGCGCGCCGCAGCTCGACCGGCCCGAGCACCGTGTCGAGGGCCTTGGTCCGATAGGCGACGAACGTGGCCTGATGGCCCGACCCGCAGTCGATGCGCGTCCCGCGGTGGCCGGTATCGAGGGCCAGCAGCTGCTCGAGCAGCGAGCCGCCGAGCCTGGTCATCGCGGTCCGGATCGCCAGCTCCAGCGCGGCCAGGCCCTCGGCGTCGCCGGCGGCGAGCGAGCTTGCGGCCAGGGCGGCCAGCCGGTGCTACCTCGGCGGCGAAGTCCGCCCCGAGGCCCGCGTAGAGCCCCCTTTTTCGGGCCCCATCGCGCCGTTCCTCGCCGGCTCGCCCGCGGCCAGCGGGGAGATCGGCCGGGCATCGCAGATCGCCTCGTTGACCGCCACGATCTGGTGGCTGAGCGCGACGAACTCCTGGTAGTGAGCCAGCTCCCGGCGCACCTTGTCCACCTCCGGGCCCGCCGAGAGCTGACGCCCCTTCGTCGGGCCACCGGCCACCGAACGGGTCCACAGGTGCCGTGGCCCGTGGCCGGGATGCGCAGGCGCCGCGCAGGCGCAGTTCGGCTTGCCGCAGCGGCGGTAGTTCTCGGTGAGCGAACCGCGCCGGAAGTCGCCGACGTCGGCGAGCTCGGCGTGGAGCCGGGCCCGCTGCTGCTCGAGGTCTGGGAGCGAGCGCTGTGCCACGGTGCGGTCTCCTGTCCGGGGTCTGGTTGCGGCATCAACAACCAGACTACCACAGACTACGCTCGCCTCTCGAGACACCTACGTTTTCGTCGCACACCCGACCCGGACTTGACAGGCCGTCCACAACTTGACAGGCCGTCCGTTGCCTCCACCGGAGGCCCGACCTATACTCCGCCCGACGTCGTCGCCACCGTCGTCGCGGTCGACCGGACCCACTGACGCGCGACCCTGGCCAATGCCGAGGATCGACCGTCATGAGCCTGACTCTCGCTGCGGTCGGCGCTGTGGTGGCCGCGCTCTTCGACACGAGCATCGCACCATACCTCCGGATCGGGGGAGCACAACCCGATCTCGTCCTCGTCTTCGCGGTGATCTGGACGATCGTCGTGGGGTTCGAGGGCGGCCTCACCTGGGCCTTCGTCGGAGGGCTCCTCATCGACCTTCTCGCGCCCCGGCCGCTCGGTTCGACGGCCTTCGCGCTCCTCCTGACGGTGGGGGCCGTCGCCCTCGGCGGGCGAGTCGTCACCCGAGGCCGCTATGTTCGGCCGGTCATCGCCGTCCTGTTCGGCAGTCTGATGTACACGTCGCTCTATCTCCTCATCACCCGAGCGCTCCGGGGACCGGTCCCCCTCGGCGAAGGTCTGGCCGCGATGGTTCCGACCGCGCTGTTCGACGCGGCCATCGGAGCGATCGTGGGACCGCTCGTCGTCCGGCTCCACGCTCGGCAGGCCGAGCGTGATCGGGTGGACTGGTGAACTCGGTGACCGGCGAAAGCCCCGCCGCCGACCGTCGGATCCTGCGATTCGTCGCCTTCGGGGTGGTCGTCGTCCTCGCGGTCTCGGGCCTGACGAGTCGCCTGTTCTTCCTCCAGGTGACGAACGTCGCTGTGGGCGTCCGCCAGGCGACCGCGAACACGACGGTCCAGGTCGCGATCCCCTCGACGCGCGGCCTCATCTACGACCGCCTCGGGCGACCGCTCGTCGTGAACGACCCGAGCTACGCGGTGAAGATCCGGCCGGCCGATCTCCCGAACACGGAACGCGACCGCGTCGTCGCGCAGCTCGCGACGCTGCTCAAGATGAACGTCGGGGACATCAACGCGGCGATCGACGGCAGCCCTGGCTCGCGCTACGACCTGGTCCGGATCGCCCAGGCTGTACCGAAGGCGACCGCGGATCTCATCTCGGAGGAGGGATCGAGCCTCCCCGGGGTCGTGGTCGCCGTGGAAACGCAGCGCCGCTATCTCGACGGACCGCTCCTCTCCCAGATCCTCGGCTACACCGCACCGATCGACGCGCAGGAGCTGAGCGCGCTCCAGGGCCAGGGCTACCTGTCGGACGATCTCATCGGCAAGACGGGCGTCGAGGCCGTCTACGAGCAGCAGCTCCGCGGGACCTACGGCACGCAGACCGTGCAGCGGGATGCGTCGGGTCGACTGCTCCAGGTCCTCGAGACGAATCAGCAGGCCGTGCCGGGCGATTCCCTCCGGCTCACGATCGACGTGAGGGAGCAGGAACTCGCCCAGAAGGCGGTCGACTGGGCGCTCAAGACGGCGAACCTCAAGAGCGCGGTGATGATCGTCGAGAACCCGCAGACCGGCGAGATCCTCGCGATGGTGAGTGAGCCGACCTACGACAACAACGCCTTCGCGACCGGGATCAGCTCGAAGGCCTACCAGGCGCTCCTCAACGCCCCGGACCAGCCGCTCCTCAACCACGCGATCGCCGAGCAGTTCCCGCCAGGGTCGACGTACAAGCTCGTGACCGCGACCGGGGCCCTTGCGGACAGGAAGATCACGCCGACCGAGACGCTCCACACCGCCTCGTACATCATGATCGGCAACACGAAGTTCTGGGACTGGCATTCGGGTGGCTTCGGCGACATCAGCCTCCAGGACGGCTTCGCGTTCTCGAGCGACACGTTCTTCTACCAGGTGGCGATGCGCCTCGGCGTGACCCGTCTGGCCTACTGGGCGTCGCAGTACGGCTTTGGGCGGCCGAGCGGGATCGACCTGCCGGGCGAAGTGTCCGGGATCGTCCCGACCGAACAATGGAAGCAGGACACGTTCGGCCAGCCGATGCAGGAGGGCGAGCTGGCCCAGGCCGGCATCGGCCAGGGCTACGACACCGCTACACCGCTCCAGCTGCTCGATGCCTACTGCGCCCTCGCCAACGGCGGCACCCTGTACCAGCCCCAGGTCGTGCGCGAGATCCTCGGCCCGGACGGCTCCATCGTCCGGCCGTTCGCGCCGAAGGTGATCCGCAAGGTCCCGGCGCCGACCGCCGATCTCCAGATCATGCGGCTCGCCGCCCGCCAGGTCGTCGAGAGCCGCATGACGTACAACCTCGTCGATCTGCCGATCGTCGTCGCCGGCAAGACCGGCACCGCCGAGTTCGGGGTTCGGGACAGCAAGGGCCGCCTGCCGTTCCACGAGTGGTTCGTCGGCTTCGTCCCCGCGCACGGCGATGTGAGCAAGCCCGACTCGCAGCTGGCGGTCGTCGCCTTCGCCCAGGACGCGAACACGGTCGGCAACGTCGCGACGGAGATGGCCAAGTACTACCTGCAGCTCCACTACAACCTCAAGGTCGATCTTCGCCTGCCG
The DNA here is from genome assembly GCA_015478725.1 of Chloroflexota bacterium. Taxonomy (NCBI): domain Bacteria; kingdom Bacillati; phylum Chloroflexota; species Chloroflexota bacterium. The sequence goes on from JADMIG010000002.1 coordinate 210,481, forward strand.
GCCCTCCTCGCGAAGGGCAACTTCTATGGCGGCAACTGACATGCGTCACGGCGGCGGCTGATGGGCGTCCTCCGGGTCGAACCCGCTCGCGCCCAGCAATGGGCCGCTCGTTCCATCGGCGCTGTCTGGCGGGCCTACGACCTCCAGCTCACGATCTACGCCCTGCTCCTCGCCGGTTTCGGACTGGCGATGGCGTACAGCAACAGCGTGGAGAGCGGCGTCGCCGTCCTCGCCCCGGGTTCGACCTTCGTTCGGGGACTCATGTGGGCCGGGCTCGCGATCGTCGTCTTCACCCTCGCGACCGCGTTCGACTACACGTGGTTCCGGACATTCGCCTGGCCGCTCTACTTCGTGAACCTCGGGATCCTCGTCCTCTCGCTCGCGATCGGCGACGGACTCGGCGGCGCCGCCCGCTGGGTTTCGATCGGGCCGTTCCAGGTCCAGTTCAGTGAGATCGCGAAGATCCTCATGATCATCGTCCTCGCCAACTACCTCGCTCGCCGGCAGGGCTCGCTCGATCGCCCCTGGCCGATCCTCGGAGCGTGTCTCCTCGTCGGCCCGCCGATGATCCTCGTCTCCCTGCAGCCGGATCTCGGGACCTCACTCGTCTTCGGGGCGATCCTCATCGGGATGCTGTTCCTCTCGGGGGCGAGTCTCCGCTGGCTCGGCGCGCTCGTGGCCGTGATCCTCGCGGCGATCCCGATCGCCTGGACGTACGTCCTCCGCGACTACCAGAAGCAGCGGCTCATCAGCTTCCTCGACCCCGCCGCCGACCCCCAGGGTTCGGGCTTCCAGCTCCTCCAGGCGCAAACGGCGGTGAGCTCGGGAGGGCCGTTCGGCAAGGGCCTCACGAACGGGACCGCGGACGGCAGCTTCCTTCCGGTCCAGACGACCGATTTCGTCTTTGCCAAGCTCGGTCAGGAGCTCGGATTCATCGGCGCCCTCGTCGTCTTCCTCCTCTTCTGCGCGCTCATCTGGCGAGTCCTCGTCGCCGGCTGGCGCTCCCGCGATCCGTTCGGGCTGCTCGTGGCGGCCGGGGTCGGGTCGATGATCTTCTTCCAGTTCGTCGTCAACGTCGGGATGGTCATCGGGCTCATGCCGATCACCGGTATCCCCCTGCCGTTCGTCACCCATGGCGGCGCTTCGCTCATCAGCCTGGCCTTCGGGCTCGGCATCCTCCAGAGCGTGAACATCCGCCAGATGCGCGCGGAGTGGTGACAGGCTGATCCGGGACCGTGGGCCCGGTCGTCGGGCCACTCGTCCAGGCGTATCGCACGCCCCCCATCCTGACTCCGTCGGTCAGACCACCTCCGCAGCCCGCCCGCCGTCCCTGATCCCGAGCCGACGGAGGACGAGGTCGCTCGTCGTACCCTGGACGAGGAGGGTGAAGAGGGTCACGCCGAAGACGATGCCCTGGAGGTGAATCCGCTCCGCCAGGTCCGCCGGCAGCGACAGGGCGAGGGCGACCGCGATGGCGCCGCGCAGGCCGGACCAGAAGAGGACGTGCAGCCAGCCGATCGGCATCGGGGGCCCGTGCCGCGCGCGGTGGACGAGGCGGTCCGCGCCGCCGAGGAGCCCGTACACGACGACCGCGCGGGCGAGCAGGATCCCGACGACGCCGAGGGCGATGGCGGGCGCGTCCGTCGCGAGCTGGCCGACGGTGATGGCGAGTCCGATGAGGAGGAACACGAGGGCGGTGAGGAGGAAGGCGGCGAACTCCCACGTCGCGTCGAGCGCGTCGAACGTCCGGCCCGCGATCCCGATCCGCCGACCGTACGTTCCGAGGACGATCCCGGCGACGACCGTGGCGATGATGCCCGACTGTTGGAGCCGATCGGCGAGCAGGTACGTCCCGTAGGCGAGGACGACCGAGATCGCCAGCTCGACGAGGTGATCGTCGGCGAACGCGATGATCCGGGTGGCGACGACGCCGAGGAGCACCCCGATCGCGGCGCTGACCACGACGATGGACGTGAACGAGACGACGGCATCGACCGGCGATGTCGGCGTCCTGAGCGCGGCGACCGCGAGACCGAACACGACGATCGCGGTCCCGTCATTGAAGAGGCTCTCGGCCTCGACGAGCGTTGAGAGGCGTCGGGGCGCATGGAGCGCCCGGAAGGTGGCAACCACGGCCACCGGATCCGTCGCCGACGTGATCGCGCCGACGATGAAGGCGAGGCCGAACGGGAGCCCCGTGAGCGAGAGCAGGAGGGCGACGGTGACCGCCGAGATGAGGACGCCGGGCACGGCGAGGACCACGACGCCGAGCGACGTCCGGCGCAGTTCCTCGATGTCGAGCCGGTAGGCCGCCTCGAACACGAGCCCCGGGACGAGAACGACGAGGACGAGCTGGGGTGTGATCGAGATACGCAGTCCGGGCCCGATGGCGGCGATGCACAGACCGAGGACGACGAGCGCCACGCTGTACGGCAGGCCGAGGCGGCGGGCGACGAGCGCGACGATCGAGGCCGCGGCGACGAGCCCGACGAACAGCTCGACGATCCGGAGGGTGGCGTCGTCCGTCATCGACGCCGGAACAGGCCGCGGCGCTGTGCCGCTTCGGCCGCGGCGGTTCGTCGTCGGCCGGTGCGACGGAGGATCGCGTCGATCTCCTCCCGATACGGCCTCCCGATCGGCGTCCGGTCCAGCCACTCGACGTATTCGAGGTCGGCGCGGCCGATCTCCCCGAGGGACCAGCCGGCATAGCGCCCGAAGTTGAGGACGCTGCCCGACGCGTTGCCCGGCGGCGGGCCCACTGATCCGGCGCCGTCCGCGGTCCGCTCGCTCGCGCTGGCCGCTCCGCGATCCACCGCCGCCCGGATCCGGTCGTACTCCCGTCTGCGCTCAGGATCGCCGACGATCTCCCACGCGCGATTCAGCCGCGCCATCCGTGCCGCGGCGTCCGGCCCCACCGCGACGTCCGGATGCCACTTTCGCGCCAGACGCCGGTAGGCCGCCTGGATGACCTCCGGGTCCGCCTCCGGATCCACCTGGAGGGCTTTGTAGGGATCGAGTGGTTGGCCCGCCTCGGCTTCCCGGTTGGTCATGGGGCCCTGTCCGCGGTCGGGTTCGCGGTCGTCCCGCCACCGGCCTGGCGGTCGATGGCCGCCGGACCGAGGCGTCGGAACAGGTGACGGAAGATGTCGCGGCCCGTGGCGGCGATCGGGAGGGCGAGGATCGCGCCGAGGAGGCCGGCGATGGCGCCGCCGAGGATGAGGGCGAACATCACGGCCGAGGGATGAAGCTTCACCGCCCCGCCCTGGATCTTCGGGACGAGGAGGTAGTTCTCGAGCTGCTGGATCGCGAGGGCGAGCAGCAGCGCCGCCAGGGCGGCCTGGGCGCTCGCCGTCGCCCCGAGGAGGACGAGCGGGACGGCCGCGATGATCGGGCCGAGGATCGGGAGGAGCTCGAGCAGCCCGGCGAGGATGGCGAGGAACAGGGCGAACTGGGAGAAGATCGGATCGACGACCTGGCCGAGGAAGACGAGGCCGAGGAACGTCGCGAGCGAGACGGTGGTCCCGAGGACGATCTGGCCGCGGACCCACTGACCGAAGACCCGCTCGGCGATGCGGATGACCGCCCAGACGTCGTCGCGCCACTCGTCGGGCAGCGAGCGATCGAAGGACCGGGTGAGCGACGGCAGGTCCTTGAGGAGGTAGAAGACCCAGACCGGGATGATGAGGTACCCGAACGTCGAGGCGACGAACGCCGCGACCGAGTTGAAGACCGGCAGGACATCGCTCGGGTTGAACGTGGTCCCCCGACCGACCTGGGCGAGGAACTGGTCGACCGTCGCCCGGACCGGCGCGGGGATCTGGAGCGACTCGTACGCCTGGCGGAGCCGCACGAGCTGGTCCTGGACGAGCGCCGCGAGCTTCGGCGTGTCGCCGAAGAACTGCCCGACCTGCTGGACGAGCGGCGGGATCGTGAGGTTCAGGGCCGCCACGACCACCGCGACGAGGACCGCGTAGAGGAGGAGGATCGCGAGGCCGCGCGGCAGGCCGATCCGGCCGAGCCGCTCCACAGCCGGGTCGAGGAGATAGACGAGCAGGAGCCCGACGATGAACGGACTGAGCGCGTCCCGGCCGAGGTAGAGGACGAACGCGAGGGCGACCGCGGCGACGATGACGAGGGCGACGCGGGGGGTCGGCCGCCGGAGCCGATGGCCGCCGCGACCCGGCACGGCCGCGTCCGACGGGGCGGTGGGGACCGCAACGGATCGGGAGTGGGCGTCCTCCACCATCGTTGGCGCAGACTACCAGACGTGACCTCCCGGACCGCGGCTCGATGACCGGGATCCGCCAGCGCTGGCGGCTCCTCATCGCCTCCCTCGCGAACGTGGACGCACCGCTCGCCGGGGCGCTCGTGACGGACTGGGAGGCCGCCGTCGTCCGGTCGGGTCTGCCGGTCGCGATGGCCGAAGGCGCGACGCCGCGACCGCGGCTGTGGTTCGGTCCGCCCCTGCCGGCGGGGATGGCTGGCGAGCGCGAGCCGCTCGATCTCGGGCTCGCCGAGCGGCGCCGGATCCATGAGGTGCGTGAGGCGCTCGCCGGCGTCCTCCCCGCCGGTCTCCTGCTCGCCGACCTGTACGACGTCTGGCCGGGGGCGCCCGCGCTCACGGCATCCATCGCGGCCGCCGACTACCGGATCATCGTCGGCGTGGACAGCGGCGATCCGGCAGTGCCCGGTGCCCTCGCGGGGGCGATCGCCGCGCTCGTGTCCGCGGACCGGATCGCAGTCCCAAGAGAGAAGGGCGGGCGGACGGTCGAGATCGATATCCGCCCCTCGCTCATCGCGCTGCGATCCATGGCGATCGAGGCCCGCCCCGCGGACACCGCGGACACCGCGGGGAGCGGCGAGTTCGGTCTGTGGATGCGCCTCCGGCTCGGCGGCGATGGTCCGATGGGGCGGCCGGCGGAGCTGGTCGCCGCGATCGCCGCGCGGACCGGCCGCGCGATGCGGATCCAGCAGGCGATCCGCGAACGGGTCGTCATCACGGGTGACGAGCCGCTCCCCTCGTGAGCGTCTCGATCGGCCGGGTGAGGGTCCCGATCGGCGTGGTGTGCCAAGCGGCGGACGTGGTGCGCCGGCGTCCCTGCCGTACACTGGGTGCTCCAGTGATGACGGATGACCGGGGATGACCACCAGCACGAAGTCCGGCCAGACGGACGGGCTCGCCCTGTCGACGCGCGACCTCCACAAGCGCTATGGGAAGCGGGTCGCCCTCGCCGGCCTCGACCTGTCCGTCCCGGCCGGCGTGGTGTACGGCTTCCTCGGGCCGAACGGAGCCGGGAAGACGACGACGATGCGGTTGCTGACCGGACTCATCCACCCCGACTCGGGACGCATCGAGATGCTCGGCCGGCCCTTCGGGCGCGGTGACCGCCATCGGCTCTTCGAGGTGGGAGCGCTCATCGAGTCGCCGGCCTTCTATCCGTACCTGTCCGGACGCGACAACCTGCGCGTCCTCGCCGCGACCGGCGCCCGCGTACCGCGCCGCCGGATCGACGAGCTGCTCGAGCTGCTCGGTCTGACGGCCCGGGCGAGCGACGCCGTCTCCCGCTATTCGCTCGGGATGCGCCAGCGGCTCGGGATCGCGGCGGCGCTCCTCAGCGACCCCCAGCTCCTCCTCCTCGACGAGCCGGCGAACGGGCTCGATCCCGCCGGGATCGTCGCGATGCGCGACACGCTCCGCTATCTCGCGTCGAACGGCAAGACGGTGTTCGTGTCGAGTCACATCCTCGGCGAGGTCCAGCAGCTCGCCGACGTGGTCGGCATCGTGGCCGGCGGGCGCCTCATCCGCGAAGGCCTCATGCGGGACCTCCTCGAGAGCGAGGGGGTCGTCCGCGTCCGGGTCGCGACCACCGAGCTCGAGCGTGCCAGCGGGGTCGTCGCCGGGACCGTCGGCACCACCCCCACCGTCCAGGAACATGGCTCCGCCAGCGGGGCGGACGCGGCGGAGATCGCCTGGCTGAGCGTGGCCGGCGGTCGCACGGAGGCCGTGCGGATCAATCGCGATCTCGCGGCAGCGGGGATCTTCGCCTCAGGTCTCGAGACCGGGAGCGACCTCGAGACGCTCTTCCTCGAGCTCACCGCCGATGCGTCGACGCCCGGCGCGGCCACGCCGGCGGATCGGGCAGGTCGCGCCGGCGCGGCCGCGGCGAGCGCCCTTCCGAGCGGATGGGGGAGCGGCGCGTGAGAGTCTTCGCCTCCGGGCTGCGCAAGCTCGCTCGACGGATGGTCACGTGGATCAGCTTCGGCCTCCTCGTCGGCCTGCTCGCCCTCATTCTCCTCGCGGTGGGGGCGACCGCGAAGCAGCAGCCGACCGAGACGGGTCGGTCCGCGGCGCTCCTGCTCGTCACGTTCCCCGGTGCGTATTCGTTCGTCCTCTCGTTCGTCCTCGGGCTCGGCGGCCTCTTCGCCGTCATCTACGGCGCCGCCATCGCGGGCTCGGAGTGGAGCTGGGGCACGCTGAAGAACGCCGTCGCGCGCGGCGAGAGCCGCAGCCGGTACATGGTCGCCACGTTCGTCGCCGTCGCCGTCTTCCTCGGCCTCGGCCTCGTCCTCGCCTATCTCGTCGGCGTCGTGGTCGCGTTCCTCGCCGCCGGGCTTGCGGGAGTCTCGACGAGCGGCCTCGGCGACGCGGCGACCATCGGCCGGCTGCCGGACGAGCTTGCCCGCGGCTGGCTCGCGGTCGCGGAGGCCGGCGCGCTCGGTTTCGCCATCGCGACGATCGCGCGGTCGCAGCTCGCCGGGATCGGGACGGGCATCGGCGTCTACTTCGGGGAGCAGTTCGCCGGCATCTTCCTGCCGGACATCGTCAGGTACCTCCCGTTCAACGCCGCGAATGCGGTCATTCCCCGGGCGACCACCGGGGCGAACGGCGGCGGCATCGCCGATCCGCTGCCGCCCGACCAGGCAGTCATCATCGTCGCGGCCTGGCTCGTCGGCGCTCTCATCGTCGCGGCCGTGTTCACGGAACGGGCCGAGATCAGCGGCTGACCGTGGCCCGCGGCGCCGCGGCAGCCGCGCCACGGTTTGACGGTCCGCGTGGCGGACGCGTACACTCCGCCTCCCGCGCCTGGAGACGAAGGGCGCATCGGCATGTCCAGCCGCGCCCGGTTCGCCCGCCGGCAGCCGCACGACCTGAGGATCCATGTACGCAGTCATCGAGACCGGCAGCAAGCAGTATCGCGTCGAGGTGGGGACCGAGCTCGAGGTCGAGCTGCTCGAGGTCGAGCCGGGCCAGACGATCACCCTCGATCGGGTGCTCCTCGTCGCGGACGGCGAGACCACCGCGATCGGTCGGCCTGTCGTGGACGGCGCGACCGTGAGTGCCGAGGTCGTGCGGTTCGATCGCGGTGACAAGGTCATTGCGTTCAAGTACCGCCCGAAGGCGCGCCGGCGCGTGAAGAAGGGCCATCGCCAGGAGCTCACCATCCTCCGCGTCGCCGACATCGTGTTCGGCGGCAAGAGTGCGGCGGAGGCGGTGCGGAAGGCCCAGGCGGCGGCGAAGACCGAGCGACAGCGCCTCGAGGAGGCCGCCGCCCGGCAGGCCGCGGAGGACACTGCGCTCGCGTCCAGGCTCGCTGCCGATGCGGCGAAGGCCTCGGCAGCGACGGCGAAGGCCGCGACGACCACGAAGGCCGGCTCGACCGCGAAGGGTGCGACGACGAAGGCCGCGACGAAGGCCTCGACCGCGAAGCCCGGCTCGACCGCGAAGGGTGCGACGACGAAGGCCTCGGCCGCGAAGCCCGCCCACACGCCCGCCACGGCACGCACGAGCACACCGAAGTCGGGCAAGCCCGCGACCGGTGCGCCCGCCAAGGGCCCGCGGACCCCGACCGCCGGTGACGCGCCGGCTGCGGACGCGCCGAAGCGCCCGCGCACGAAGAAGGACACGTAAGCCCGATGGCCCACAAGAAAGCAGGCTCCAGCTCGAAGAACGGCCGCGACAGTGTCGGCCAACGGCTCGGCGTCAAGGTCGGCGACGGACAGCTCGTCCCGGCGGGCTCCATCATCGTCCGGCAGCGCGGGATGACCTTCCTCTCCGGCGCCGGGACCGGTCTCGGCCACGACTACACCGTCTTCGCGACCGTGACGGGTCGCGTGAAGTTCGAGCATGCAACGAAGGCGAAGAAGCGCATCCGGGTCGTCCCGGACGGCCTGCCCGCCCGACCGGTCGCCGCCGCCACGGCTGAAGCGACCGTCTAGCCAGCCCGGCGTCGGATGACCGACGCCATACCGACCGACCACCGGCGGGAGCGACCCGTGCGGACGGCGGCGGAGGAGAACCCCGTGAAGACCGGCATCCATCCCACGTACCACCAGGCCGTGACGCATTGCGCCACGTGCGGCTCCTCGTTCACCGTCGGCTCCACCCGGCCCGAGCTTCGGGTGGACGTGTGCAGCCAGTGCCACCCGTTCTTCACCGGCAAGCAGACGATCATCGACACCGCCGGTCAGGTCGAGCGCTTCCAGAAGCGGCTCGAGCGCTCGACGCGAGCCTGATCGTCCGGTCATCGAGCCGCCCGGCCAGCCGGGCCGGCGGCGGGGCCGGGTAGACTTCCGCCATGCCCGGCTATGCGTACGGTGGTCAGGCCCTCATCGAGGGCGTCATGATGCGCGGCCGCGACGCCATCGCGGTCGCCCTGCGGGCGCCGGACGGCCGGATCGTCACGGCGACGGAACGTCTCGACAGCGGTTTCCATGGGCGCGCCTCGTCGCGCTGGCCGCTCGTCCGGGGGCTCGTCGTCCTCTACGAGACGCTTGTCGTCGGGACGCGCTGGCTCGTCCGGAGCGCCTCGGTCGCGGCGAGCGGGGAGGGGATCGAGCTCGGCCGTGGCGCGGTGGCCCTCATGCTCGGATTGACGCTCCTCTTCGGCATCGGCATCTTCTTCGTCCTGCCGCTCGTGCTCGCGAGTGCGGCCGCCGGCAGCGCTCAGAACGGCCTCGTCCAGCATCTCGTCGAGGGACTGATCCGGGTCGGCCTGTTCATCGGCTACCTCCTCCTCATCTCGCGGGCGCCGGATGTCCGTCGTGTCTTCCAGTACCACGGCGCGGAGCACATGTCGATCCATGCGCTCGAGGCCGGCGATCCGCTCGTGGTCGATGCCGTCCGACGCTATCCGACGGCCCACCAGCGCTGCGGGACCGAGTTCCTCGTCATCGTCGTCGCGCTCTCGATCCTCACCTTCTCGCTCGTGGGCAGGCAGGAGCCGCTCGTCATGGTCGGCAGCCGGATCGTCCTCATCCCCGTCATCGCCGCGGCGGGCTATGAGCTCCTCCGCTGGGGCGCCCGCCACCGGGCCAATCCCGTCGTCCACGCGCTCTTCCTGCCGGGCATCTGGGTCCAGATGATCACGACCCGTCAGCCGACGGACGACATGATCGAGGTCGCGATCGTCGCGCTCGAGGAGGCCCTCCTCGCCGACGGCGCGACGGTGCCGTCCGGCAGCGCCGAGTTCCCGCGGGCGCCGCTCGCGATGCTCCCCGGCGCAGGTCCCGCGCCCGCGGTCGACATCCCGGACCCGTTGTCGACCGTCGCCGTCGACGACGCGATCCGCTGAGCCCGCCGGCTCGATGAGCGCGATCGACGCCAAGCTCGCCGACATCGCCGGGCAGTACGACGCTCTGAATGTCGAGATCTCCCGACCGGAGACGCTCAGGGACCCCGATGCGCTTCGCCGGCTCGGGCGCGAACTCGCGCGGATGGAGCCCGTCGTGGGGGCCTACCGGCTGCTCGAGGCGACCCGCCGGGAGCTCGCCGGAGCTCGTGAGATGCGGGAGTCCGAATCGGACGATGACCTCCGGACGATGGCTCGGGACGAGGTCGACCGCCTTGCCGCGGCGGAGGCTCGCCAGGTCGACGAGCTGCGGATGCTCCTCCTCCCCCGGGATCCCAACGACGACAAGAACGTCATCATGGAGATCCGCGCCGGCGCCGGCGGCGATGAGGCGGCCCTCTTCGCAGCCGAGCTCCTCCGGATGTACCTACGCTATGCCGAGCAGCATCGATACCGGACGGAGCTCATCAACGTCAATGAGACGGGTATCGGCGGGATCAAGGAGGCGATCGTCGAGATCGCCGGGGACGGCGCCTATTCGCGGTTGAAGTTCGAGAGCGGCGTCCATCGCGTCCAGCGGATCCCGGCGACCGAATCGTCCGGCCGGATCCACACCAGCACGGCGACCGTCGTCGTCATGCCCGAGGCGGAGGAGGTCGAGATCGAGATCGACGAGGATCGTGATCTCCGGATCGACGTCAAGCGGTCGTCCGGTCCGGGCGGCCAGAGCGTCAACACCACCGACTCGGCCGTCCGGATCACCCACCTCCCGACCGGCCTCGTCGTGGAGATCCAGGACGAGAAGAGCCAGCACAAGAACAAGGCGAAGGCGCTCGCCGTCCTCCGATCGCGGCTCTACGACCGCCAGCTCGCGGCCCAGCGGGCGGCCGATTCGGCTGCTCGCAAGAGCCTCGTCGGCGGGGGCGATCGGTCCGAGAAGGTCCGGACCTACAACTTCCCCCAGGATCGGGTGACGGATCATCGCATCGGCCTCGACCTCTCGAATCTGCCGGGGGTCCTCGAGGGCAACCTCGACCGCCTCATCGACGCGCTCATCACGACCGACCAGGCGGATCGGCTCGCGAATCTCGTGGAGGACGGCGCGGCCTGACGCCCTCGGCGGGCGACCGTTCGGGTCGGCGCCGACGAGCGGACCGCACCGCGTCGCACCACATCGTGTCGACCGTCGCCGAGCTGCTCCGGACTGGAGTGGACCGCCTCCGCGAGGCCGGGTCCGAGAGCCCCCGGATCGATGCCGAACTCCTCCTCGCCCGCGCGCTCGGGGTGGAGCGGACCGCCGTCCTCGCCCACCCGGAGGCGCCGGTCGCCGATGGCCAGCGCGCGTCCTTCGCCGCGGACCTCGAGCGACGGGCGGGCGGCGAACCGGTCGCCTATATCCGCGGCTTCAAGGAGTTCTTCGGCCTGGCCCTCTCATCCGACGCTCGAGCGCTCATCCCGCGGCCGGAGACCGAGCTTCTGGTCGAGCTCGCCGAGCATGAGACGATGCGCCGCCTTGTCGCGTCACCGCGACCGCCGGGCACCCCGCCGCTCCGCATCGCCGACGTCGGGACAGGGAGCGGCACGGTCGCCGTCGCGCTCGCCGTCGCCCTCCGCCGCCGACGGAGCCTCTCCGACGTCGAGATCCTCGGCACGGACCTGTCGCCGGAGGCGCTCGACCTGGCCCGCGAGAACGCCGTCGGTCACGGCGTCGCCGATCGCGTGCGGTTCGTCGAGGCGGACCTCCTCCCTCCGGTCGTCCCGCTTCCGTTCGATGTCGTCGTCGCCAACCTCCCATATATCCCGACGGCCGAGATCGCCGGACTGCCGGTCGCCGCATCGTTCGAGCCACGGCTCGCGCTCGACGGCGGCCCCGACGGGCTCGGCGTCATCCGCGCACTCCTGCGGCGGCTGCCGCAGACCGTGACGGAGGCCGGCGTCGCGCTCCTCGAGATCGGCGCGGACCAGGCGGCGGCGATCGTGGACGCGGCCGCCGAGTCCGTCCCGGGCTGGCCGTGCACCGTGGAGCGAGATCTCGCGGGTCAGCCACGCGTCGCCCGCATCGGTCCAGCGCCGTCCGAGCCGTCAGGCGGGCCGGCCCGTGGTTGAGTCGCGCCTGCCGATCGGCCTCGTCGTCCTCGACATCGATGGAACGCTCGTGGGTGCCGACCTCGTGCTCGGGGAACGGACGCGAGCCGCCGTCGCGGCCACGCGCGCCCACGGCGTCCACGTCGCGATCGCGACCGGCCGCATGGCGTCGAGCGCGATGCGATTCGCTGAGGCGCTCGGCCTCAGCGACCCGCTCATCGCCTACCAGGGGGCGCTGATCCGGGCGATGCCGGCGGCGGTCGATCCGCAGGGACGGCGTCCGGTCCTCGGGCGCCTGCTCGTCCACACCCCGATGGCGGCCGAGATCGCCCGGGAGGTCGTCGTGTGGTCGCGCGACCATGGCCTCGACCCGCACCTCAACCACCTCGAGCGGTTCATCCTCCGGGCGGACGACCCGAACGCGGACGATTACTCGAGCTTCATGGGTGCCCGGGCCGAGCTCGTTCCGGACCTCGTGGCCGCGATCGGCCACCCGATCACCAAGGTCCTCGCTGTCGGCGACGAGGCGTCGATCGCCGCGGCCCTCCCCGAGGCGCGGCGGAGATTCGCCGGACGGGCGACCGCGACGATCAGCCACCCGCGCTTCATCGAGTTCCTCGCCCCCGGCGTCTCGAAGGGCCGCGCAGTGCGCTGGCTCGCCCGTCGGCTCGGCGTCCCGCTCGCGCAGACGATGGCGATCGGCGACCAGTGGAACGATCTCGAGATGATCGAGGCGGTCGGTCATGGCGTCGCGATGGCCGGCGCTCCCGCTGCGGTGATCGAGGTGGCCCGCCATGTCGCGCCGCCGGTGGAGGTCGAAGGCGTCGCCACGATCCTCGAGAGGCTCGTGGTCTCTCGAACGGGGGCGGCGTGACCGGCCCGCGCGTGGTCGAGGATTCGGACGCCGGTCGCAGCGAGGCGATCCGGGTCCTCGAGGCCGGCGGCCTCGTCGCGATCCCGACGGACACGGTCTACGGCCTCGCCGTCCATCTTCGAACGGCCGGCGGCATCGAGCGCCTCTTCGCCGCGAAGGGGCGCCCGCCGGACAAGGCGATCACCGTGCTCGTCGACGCGCTCGACCAGGTGGAGCGGCTCGTGGAGCTGCCGGAGGCCGCGCTGACCCTCGCGGCCACGGGCTGGCCGGGCGGACTCACCCTCGTCCTGCCGCTCCGGCGCGCGGCGCGCCTTCCGCGGGCGTTGACCGCCGACACGAGGACCCTCGGCGTCCGACTGCCGGACCACGCGACGCCCCGCGCCCTGGCTCGAGCCGTTGGCCCGCTCCCGACGACCTCGGCCAATCGCTCCGGGGAGCCGGATGCCCACGACGCGGCAGAGGCCGCCGCAGCCCTCGGGGCGATGGTCGATCTGGTCCTCGATGGCGGCCCTGCCCGGGGCGTGGCCCCGTCGACCGTCGTGGACTGCACGGTCCGGCGTCCGCGGCTGCTCCGCGCCGGCGCGATCTCGCCGGCGTCCCTCGCCGCCGCGCTCGACGCAGCCGGCCTGGCCCACGACCTTCGCGGCTAGGAACGTAGCCGGGTCGCGATGTGGCACGATACCGGGCGGGGTCCATCGGCCGGGCGAGGGACGGCACGCCAGATGAGGATCAGGACATGGTGCTGACCGGCTCGACGGAACTCGCGTGGGCGCGGATCGCGGACATCGACCCGGACCTGTGGGCGGCGATGGAGGGGGAGCGAGCGCGCGAGCACGACAAGATCGAGCTCATCGCGAGCGAGAACTACACGTTCGCGGCCGTCATGGAAGCTCAGGGTTCATCGCTCACGAACAAGTACGCCGAGGGGCTGCCGGGCAGGCGGTACTACGGCGGCTGCGAGTTCGTGGACGTCGCCGAGCGACTCGCCCAGGAACGCGCCCTGCGCCTCTTTCCGGGCGCCGAGCACGTGAACGTCCAGCCTCACAGCGGTGCCCAGGCGAACATGGCCGTCTATCTCTCGACGGTGAGTCCGGGCGACCGGGTCCTCGGCATGAAGCTCGACCAGGGCGGCCACCTCACGCACGGGATGGCCCTCAACTTCAGCGGCCGCTACTTCGAGATCCATGGCTACGGAGTCCGGCGGGACACCGAGCGGATCGACTATGACGCGCTGGCCATCCAGGCCCGCGAGGTCCGCCCGAAGCTCATCATCGCCGGTGCGTCCGCCTATCCGCGGATCATCGAGTTCGAGCGGATGGCGGAGATCGCCCATGGCGTCGGCGCGCTCCTCTGGGTGGACATGGCCCACATCGCCGGGCTCGTGGCGGCGGGACTGCATCCCAGCCCGTTCCCCCACAGCGACCTCGTCACGACGACGACGCACAAGACGCTCCGCGGGCCGCGGGGCGGGCTCATCTTCAGCCGCAGGGAGCTGCCCTCGACGGCGGACCCGGCCGCTTATCCGATGGTCAGGCCGAACCTCGCGGCGACGATCGACCGGAGCGTGTTCCCCGGCGTCCAGGGCGGGCCGCTCATGCACGTCGTGGCGGCCAAGGCCGTCGGCTTCCAGCTGGCCCTCACGGACGGCTTCCGGCGGGACATGGAGCGCACGATCGAGAACGCCCGCGTCCTCGCCGAGACGCTCGCCTCGAACGGCGCGCGGCTCGTGAGCGGCGGCACCGACAACCATCTCATCCTCGTCGACGTCACGCCGCTCGGGGTGACGGGCCGGGAGGCCGAACGACTCCTCGACGAGATCGGGATCACCGTGAACAAGAACGCCATCCCGTTCGACGTGAACCCGCCGAACATCGCGTCCGGGATCCGGGTCGGCACCCCTGCCGCCACGAGCCGCGGATTCGGCCCTGCCGAGATGCGCGAGATCGGGCGGATCATCGTCGCTGCGATCGCCAGTCGGGACGAGCCTGCCGAGCAGGCTCGGCTCGCCGCCGAGGTCCGCGAGATCGTGGACCGGTTCCCGGTGCCGGGGCTCGCCCGGGCGTGACGCCGCCGTGAGATTCGCCGTCGGCGCGGCGGAGGCGCTGCCGGTCCTTCTCGGGGTCCTCCTGCTCGCCGGTGTTCTCTCGTTCGGGCTCACGCCGCTCGTGCGCCGCTTCGCCCATCGCCTCGCGCTGCTCGACCTGCCGGACCAGCGCCGGGTCAACACGAGCCCGGTGGCACGCGGCGGCGGGATCGCGGTGGCGGTCGCCTCGATCGTGGCGATGCTCGCCTTCCTCGTCATCAACCGCGGCGAGGGCGCACTCCGGCCGCCCACCACGATCGGGACACCGGAGCTGACCGCGCTCGTGGTCGGCGGCGCACTCGCAGCCCTCGTCGGGGCGCTCGACGACCGCTGGCAGCTCCGCGCCCGCTGGCAGCTCGGCGGTCAGCTCGCGGTCGCGGTCGTGGCCGTTGCGTTCGGTGCGACACCGGACGTCATCAACAACCCGCTCGGCGGGACCATCGCGCTCGACGGTCCGATCGCCGTGGTCTTCGCCGTCGTGTGGATCCTCGGCATGATCAACAGCATCAACTTCATCGACGGGCTCGACGGCCTGTCGTCCGGGATCGGACTCATCGCCGCGCTCACCCTCGGGCTCATCAGCCTGACCGTGGCGGTGGGTCCGGAGGGTCAGCCGTTCGTGGCCGCGCTGTGCTTCGCGCTGGTGGGTGCGCTCGCCGGATTCCTGCGCTGGAACTTCCACCCCGCGACGATCTTCGCCGGCACAAGCGGCGTCATGTTCATCGGCTACACCCTCGCCCTCCTGTCGATCCTCGGCTCGGCGAAAGTGGCGGTCGCGCTCCTCGTCCTCGGCGTCCCGATCATCGACACGTTCTGGATCATCGTCCGCCGGATCGCGGCACGCCGATCGCCGTTCACGCCCGACCGCGGCCACATCCACCATCGACTCCTCGACCTCGGCCTGTCGCACACGCAGACCGTCCTCCTTATCTACGGCATCTGCGCCGTCCTGGGGGTGCTCGCCCTCACCCTCCCGGCGGCGGGCCAGGTGGCGTCCTTCCTCCTGTTCCTCGCCCTGTCCGGCCTCGCCCTGTTCGTCGTCACCCGGCGCGAGACGGATCGCTCGCGGCGGGGTCAGGCGGGCTGAGCACGTGCCGCCGCGTCGCCGGGCCCGTGCCCGCACGCTGCCACATCCGCCGACACAGCGGCCCGACCTCCGATCGGCAGCTGCTATACTCCGCCCGCCGTTGTCAGGGAGCCCATGATCGAGCCTGGTCAGGCGGGAGCCTACCTCGCCCTCTTCTCCGAGATCGGGATCGTCCTCCTGGTGACCACCCTGGCCGGCGCCCTCACCGGGGACTGGATCGATCGACAGCTGGGGACCTCTCCGGCGCTCGTCATCGGCGGGTTCCTCATGGGCGCGGGAGTGGGAGCGTGGGCGATGTACCGTCTCGTGACACGCTTCCTCGCCCGGTTCGAAACACCAGCCCGGCCGACCGCCCCGGACAGGCCGACTGACGAAGACTGAGCGACGCGGCGGTCACGCTGCGTCCGTGAGTGGAGCCATCGTTGTCGAGCGATCCCCGCCCAACCGCCGCCGCGAGCCCATCCGCGACGACCGCCGCGACCAGCGCGATCGCTGTCGCGACCGCGGACGATGCGGCGTCCACACGGCCGAGCTTTCTCCGACGCAGCCTCTGGCGCTTCGTCCTGCTCGTGATCGTCCTCGACATCGCGGCCTTCTTCCTGGTCCCGCCGTACCCCAAGGATCAACCGGGCCAGTCCATCACCGGGATCAGCGATCTCATCGGCGCCAACCTCGAACTGCCGGCGCCCCATGTGGTCTGGGACCTCGCGCCGAACTCCGCCGTGGACCCGAGCGCCATCCTGTCGTTCCACCCGAGCATCTCCGCCCCGATCTTCACGACCTGGCTCGTGATGGCCGCGATCCTGCTGTTCGGCTACCTCGCCACCCGGCCCATGACGGACATCCCCGGCCGGCTCCAGAACTTCGTCGAGATGACGTTCGAGAAGCTCGAGGACTGGGCCGTTTCCCTCGGCGGTGAGCCTGCCCGCCGGCACATGTCCATCTTCATCGCGTTCTTTCTCTTCATCCTCGTCTCGAACTGGAGTGGCCTCATCCCGTTCTTCGGCAAGATCGAGGCGCTCCGGGCACCCACGAGCGATGTGAACGTGACGATCGGGCTTGCCCTCGTCGTATTCGTGTATTTCCAGGGCCAGGGGTTCCGGACCCTGGGCGTGCGGGCCTATCTCGGCAAATTCTTCGTCTTCAGCGGTTTTCGGGAGGGGATCGGCGCGGGCCTGATCGCCCTCTTCGTCGGGCTCATCGAGCTCATGCTCGAGTTCATCAAACCGGTCACGCTGTCCATGCGTCTCTTCGGCAACATCTTCGGCGGGGAGGTGGCGCTCGGGGTGATCACCGCCCTCTCGATCGCCGCCGCGCCCGCGATCATGATGCTCCTCGAAGGGGTCCTCAACTTCGTCCAGGCGCTCATCTTCTCGACCCTCATGCTCATGTACACGGTCATCGCGGTCGAGAGTCACGGCGAAGAGGCGCACGCGGCTCCCGCCTTCGCCGACCTGCCGGAAGGCAGCCTCGGCGCGCCGCTGTCGGGGGTGCAGCCCGCCCACTGATCGGACCAACGCCACGGCACGTCACCACCCACCCAGGTCCGGTCGAAGGCCGGGCGCAGGAGCCGGTCCAGGCCGGCGTTCTAGGAGGAAGAATCAATGGGACCACTCGGCGCAGGCCTCGCGGCCCTCGGAGTCATCGGGCCCGGCATCGGCATCGGCATCCTCACCGGCATGGCCGCGGCGGCCATCGGCCGCAATCCGGATGCGACCGCGAACATCCGGGCGACGTTCATCCTCGGTGCGGCGTTCGCCGAAGGCCTCGGCGTCCTCGCGATCGTCGTCGGCATCCTTGCACTCGTCCTCAAGTAGGCGGCACGGGACGGTCGCGTGAACCCGCTCGCCCTCGCCGGACCGCCGCTCCACGCCGTCGCGACGCAGGCCGCCGCGGCCGCGGGCACGAGCGCGGCCGGCCTTCAGATCAACTTCTTCTGGGTGATCGTCTCGTCGCTCAACTTCCTCCTCTTCCTCGTTCTCCTCAACCTCCTGTTCGGACGCTCGCTGAGCCAGATGCTCCGCTCGCGGCGCGAGCGGATCGCGCAGGGCCTGGCGGACGCCGAGCAGGCGCGGCTTGACCGGGCGAACGCGGAGCAGGAGCGACTCTCGACGCTCGCTGAGGCGCGCCGCGAGGCCCGCGAGATCCTCGATCGCGCCCAGAAAGTCGCCCAGGAGACGCGTGACGCGGACATCGCGGCCACGCGTGAGGAGCTGGACCGCCTGCGTGAGCGGGCGACGGCGGAGATCGAGGCGGAGAAGCAGCGGGCGGTGGCTGACCTCCGCGCGGAGGTGGCCGACCTCGCGCTCGCGGCCGCCGGCAAGGTCGTCGGCGCCTCGATGACCGGCGAGCTCCAGCGGCGCCTCGTGGAGGACTTCCTCCGTGAGTCGGCGGCGAACGGCTCGCGGAACTGACGAGGACCGCGACGATGGCTCGACCAGGGAGCGCCGCCCGACGCTACGCTGAAGCGGCGTTCGAGCTCGCCGCCCGCGACGCAAGCCACGATCGATGGGCGACGGACCTCGGACTCGCCGCCGCGATCGTCTCGGACGCGCGCGTCGCGCGCGTCGTCGACAACCCCACCACGCCGCTGGCGGACCGCGAGCGGCTCCTCACTGAGCTGCTCGGCAGCCGGATCGCCCGGCCCGCCCTTAATCTCGTCCGGCTCCTCGACACGAGGGGCCGGCTCGCTCTCCTGCCGGCCATCGCCGCGGAGTTCGGTCGGTCGCTCGACCGGATGCGCGGCATCGTGGCCGCGACCGTCACGAGCGCCACGCCGCTCGAGACGGATGAGACCGCCGCGCTTCAGCGACGGATCGAGGCGATGACCGGCCAGACGGTGCGCCTGGCCACGGCCATCGACCCTGCCCTCATCGGCGGGCTCACGGTCAGGCTCGGCGACCGGATGATCGATGCCAGTGTGCGGGGCCGCCTCGAGCGGCTCCGCGATCAGCTCGTGGCGGGAAGCCGCTAGGGCCCACGCGCCGGATGCCGGCGCATCAACGGGCCGTGCTGCCCGACACGAAGGATCGGAGAACCCATGGCCATCCGCTCAGACGAGATCACGAGCATCATCAAGTCCGCGATCGACGCGTTCGACACGGCGACCGAGACGCGGAGCGTCGGTACGGTCGTGGAGGTCGGCGACGGCATCGCCCAGATCTACGGGCTGGACGGCGCCCTCTCGTCCGAGCTCCTCGAGTTCCCGAACGGGATCCGCGGCATGGCCCTGAACCTCGAGGAGGAGACGGTCGGGGCGGTCATCCTCGGCAACGCGACGGCGATCAAGGAGGGCGACACCGTCAAGACGACGGGTCGGGTCGTCGAGGTGCCCGTGGGCCAGGCGCTCCTCGGCCGGGTCGTGGACCCGCTCGGTCGACCGCTCGACGACAAGGGCCCGATCGCGACGACGAAGACACGACCGGTGGAGCGGATCGCCCCCGGCGTCATCGTGCGGCGCTCTGTCGACACCCCGGTCCAGACCGGGATCAAGGCGATCGACGCCCTCATCCCGATCGGGCGGGGCCAGCGTGAGCTCATCATCGGCGACCGCCAGACCGGCAAGACCGCGATCGCCGTCGACACGATCATCAACCAGAAGGGCAAGAAGCTCGTCTGCATCTACGTCGCCATCGGCCAGAAGCTCTCGACCGTCGCGAACACCGTCGCGACCCTCGAGAAGTACGGCGCACTCGAGCACACGATCGTCGTCGTCGCCGGGGCGGAGGACCCCGCGCCGCTGCAGTACCTCGCCCCGTACGCGGGAGTGGCGATGGGCGAGGAGATCATGGAGGTCGGCGTCGAGGTGGACGGCGAGCTCGTCAAGGACGCCCTGTGTGTCTACGACGACCTCTCCAAGCACGCCTGGGCGTACCGCGAGATGTCGCTCCTCCTCCGACGCCCGCCCGGCCGCGAGGCGTACCCCGGCGACGTCTTCTACCTCCACAGCCGGCTCCTCGAGCGGGCGGCACGACTCAACGAGGCGAACGGCGGCGGTTCGATCACCGCCCTGCCGATCATCGAGACGCAGGCGGGCGACGTCTCGGCCTACATACCCACCAACGTCATCAGCATCACGGACGGCCAGATCTTCCTCGAGACGGACCTCTTCAACGCCGGCCAGCGCCCGGCCCTCAACGTCGGCATCTCCGTGAGCCGGGTCGGCTCGGCGGCCCAGACCAAGGCGATGAAGAAGGTCGCGGCGCCCCTGAAGCTCGACCTCGCCCAGTACCGGGCACTCGCCGCGTTCGCCCAGTTCGCTGCGGACCTCGACAAGGCGACCCGCGATCAGCTGACCCGGGGGGAAAAGCTCTCCGAGGTCGTCAAGCAGGCGCAGTACCAGCCGCTCCCGGTGGAGAAGCAGGTGGCGATCCTCTACGCGGCGACGAAGGGCCAGCTCGACGACGTGCCGACCCCGCGGGTCAAGGAGTTCGAGATCCAGTTCTACCGGTTCCTCGAGACCGAGCGAGCGGCCGTCCTCGAGGAGCTCGGGCGGACGAAGGCGCTCACGGACGACCTCGAGAAGGCCCTCGACGAGGCGCTCGTGGCCTTCCGCCAGAGCTTCCTGGCCTAGGCCGGACGAGCGGAGCGGGATCGGCGCATGGCGAGCCAGCGGGACATCCGGCGGCGGATCGGGTCTGTCCGGAACATCAAGCAGATCACCCGGGCGATGCAGTTCGTCGCTGCGTCCAAGCTCAAGCGCGCCCAGGACGCGACACTCGCGGCTCGGCCCTACGCAGAGAAGATCGAGGAGGTCCTCGCCGACGTGGCGGCCGTCCTCGGCGACGACGCCCATCCGCTCCTCGGCGAAGGGGCGGGCGACCGCCGCCTCCTCGTCCTCATCACCCCGGACCGGCCGCTCGCCGGACCGCTCACCACGAACATCGTCCGGTTCATCGCCCGCGAGATCGCGGATCACCCGGGCGACCTCGCCCTCGTGACCGTGGGCCGCAAGGGCCGCGACGCGATGCGCCGAGCCGGCGTCCCCATCGAGGCGCACTTCCCGAGCTACGGCGACCGGCCCACGTTCGCCGACATCGTCCCCCTCGCCCGACTCGTCACGGACGCCTTCCGCGACGGCGAGGCCGGCCGGGTCGACATCGTCTACAGCCATTTCGTGTCCACGCTCACCCAGCGGCCGACGCTCGACCCGCTCTTTCCGATCGTGCCCCGGCCGGACACGGCGGGCATCCCCGGCAACCAGTTCATCTGGGAGCCGGATCCCCGGGCGGTCCTCGAGCTGCTCATCCCCCGCTACGTCGCGACCCGCCTCTTCCAGGCGGTGCTCGAGAGCAAGGCGAGCGAAGAGTCGAGCCGGATGGTCGCGATGAAGAACGCGACGGAGAACGCGGAGGACCTCATCGAGGACCTCACCCTCTCGTACAACAAGGTCCGGCAGGCGAACATCACCCGCGAGATGATCGAGATCGCAACCGGCGCCCAGTCCCGCTGAGGCGCCCCCAGGAGGCAACGACGAGCATGGCGACCGCCACCAGCACCGCGACCGGCCGGGTGATCCAGATCACCGGTGCCGTCGTGGATATCGAGTTCCCGGCCGGCGCGCTCCCGGCGATCTACAACGCCGTGGAGATCGAACGACCCGCAGGTGAGCCGCTCGTCTGCGAAGTCCAGCAGCACCTCGGCAACAACTGGGTCCGGACCGTGGCGATGACCACGACGGACGGGCTCGCCCGGGGCGTCCCGGTCCGCGACACCGGCGCTCCGATCAACGTCCCAGTCGGCGAGGTGACCCTCGGTCGCGTCTTCGACGTCCTCGGCCACCCGATCGACCTGAAGGGGCCGGTCGGCGCGAGCCGGACGCTGCCGATCCACCGCGAGCCGCCGCCCTTCGACCAGCAGACCACGGAGGTCGAGGTCTTCGAGACCGGGATCAAGGTCATCGACCTCATCTGCCCGTTCCGCAAGGGCGGCAAGATCGGCATCTTCGGCGGGGCCGGCGTCGGCAAGACGGTCATCATCCAGGAGCTCATCCGGAACGTCGCCCAGGAACACGAGGGCTACTCCGTCTTCGCCGGCGTCGGCGAGCGGAGCCGCGAGGGCAACGACCTCATCGCCGAGATGACCGAGTCGGGCGTCATCGCCAAGACGGCCTTTGTCTTCGGCCAGATGAACGAGCCGCCGGGAGCCCGCCTCCGGGTTGGTCTCACGGCGCTGACGATGGCCGAGTACTTCCGCGACGAGGAGGGTCGCGACGTCCTCCTCTTCATCGACAACATCTTCCGCTTCACCCAGGCGGGCTCGGAGGTCTCCGCCCTGCTCGGCCGGATGCCGTCCGCGGTCGGCTATCAGCCGAACCTCGCCACGGAGATGGCCGGCCTCCAGGAGCGGATCACGTCGACGAAGAAGGGCTCGATCACCTCCCTCCAGGCGGTCTTCGTCCCGGCGGACGACTACACGGACCCCGCCCCGGCGACCACGTTCGGCCACCTTGACTCGACGATCCGTCTCGAGCGCTACATCACCGAGCTCGGCATCTATCCCGCCGTGGACCCGCTCACCTCCACATCGCGCGTCCTCGACCCGCTCGTCGTGGGCCAGGAGCACTACGACATCGCCCAGGAGACGAAGCGGGTCCTCCAGCGCTACCGCGATCTGCAGGACATCATCGCCATCCTCGGCATCGACGAGCTGTCCGAGGAGGACAAGTCGACGGTCGCCCGGGCCCGACGACTCCAGCGTTTCATGAGCCAGCCGTTCTTCGTCGGCGAGGTCTTCACCGGCCGGCCCGGCAAGTACGTCGCCATCCGCGACACCGTCGCCTCGTTCAAGGAGATCCTCGAGGGCGACACCGACGCGCTCCCGGAGCAGGCGTTCTTCCTCGCTGGCACCCTCGACGACGTCCGCGAGAACGCGGCGAAGCTGGCTGGCTGAGATGCCGCTCACGCTCGACATCGTCACTCCCGAGCGCCTCGCGTACAGCGGCAGCGTGGACAGCGTCCAGCTCCCGGGCTCGGAGGGCGAGCTCGGCGTGCTGCCCCACCATGCGCCGCTCATCGCCGCCCTGGGGGCCGGCGAGCTCCGCATCCGGCATGGCGGCTCCGAGGAGTCGTTCGCGGTCTTCGGCGGCTTCGTCCAGGTCCTTCCGGACCGCGTGGTCGTCATGGCCGAGAGTGCGGATCTCGCATCGGA
Source organism: Chloroflexota bacterium (assembly GCA_015478725.1). Taxonomy (NCBI): domain Bacteria; kingdom Bacillati; phylum Chloroflexota; species Chloroflexota bacterium. Next base: position 233,328 of record JADMIG010000002.1, read on the forward strand.
GATCGACCTCGAGCGGGCGAACGAGGCACGTCGCGAGGCGGAACGCGCCCTGAGCGACGGACCCCACGACGGCCCGGACCTGGCGGCAGCCCGGGCCGCCCTCCGCCGGGAGCTCGTCCGGATCCGCGTCGCCGAACGGCGTCACCACGAGGGCTCGCGGCACCGCGGCTGACGCGGCACCGCGGACCCCGCTCGTTCAGGGACACGACGACGATGGCCGACGCACGCCCGTTCCACTGGGAATACCGACCCGAGCCGGTGGAGCGGAGTGCCTTCCGGATCGAGGGCGGCCGGCCATTGAACGGCACGGTCCCGATCAGCGGGGCGAAGAACGCCGCACTCAAGCTGCTCGCCGCCGCGACCCTCACCGGCGAGCGCTGCCGCTTCACGAACGTCCCCGAGATCGAGGACGTGCGGGTCATGGCGGACACCCTCCGCGACCTCGGCGTCGTCGTGGACCATCCGGACTCGAACGTCTACGAGGTCGCCTCCGGGGACGTCGAGTGGCTCTTCGTGCCGCTCGAGGCGGCGGCGAAGATGCGGGCGAGCTTCATTCTCCTCGGGCCCCTCCTGTCGCGGTTCGGACGGGTCATCATCAGCAACCCCGGCGGCGACCGCATCGGGCGGCGGCCGGTCAATCTCCATGTCGACGCGATGCGCGCCCTCGGAGCGGAGATCCAGTACCGGAACGGGTACTACTTCGCCCGTGCCCCGGGCCGGCTCCGGGGCGGCGACGTCCGCTTCCCGTTCGTGTCCGTCATGGGCACGGAGAACGCGATCCTCGCCGCCGTCCTCGCCGACGGCCACACGACGATCCAGCCGGCCGCCCGCGAGCCCGAGGTGGACGATCTCATCGCCTTCCTCCGGAAGATGGGCGCGGACGTGGAGCGGATGGGCCCGGACACGATCGAGATCGAGGGCCGGAAGCGTCTCCGCGGCGCGGAGCACCGCGTACTGCCGGACCGGATCGAGGCCGGGACCTTCGCGGTGGCGGCGGCGGTGACCGGCGGCCGGGTGACGCTCGAGGGCGTGGAGACGGCACCCCTCGCCGCCTTCCTCGAGATGCTCGAGGCGGCGGGCGTCGGCGTCGAACGTGGAGCGGGCCGGATCGTCATCGCCGGCCATGCCGGCGCCGAGGCCGACTATCGGGCGGTGGACGTCACGACCGCGCCGTATCCGGGCTTTGCCACGGACCTCCAGCCGCCGACCTGTGTCCTCCTCAGCCAGGCGCACGGGACGAGCCACGTCCATGAGGCGATCTTCGAGGACCGTCTCGAGTTCCTCGACGAGCTCGGCCGGATGGGTGCGGACATCACGATCGAGGACTCCCATCACGCGACGATCGCCGGGCCTCGCGAGCTCCACGGAGCGGAGGTGGAGATCGGCGACCTGCGGGCGGGTGCGTCGCTCATCCTCGCGGCCCTCGCGGCCCGCGGCATGACCACGATCCACGGCGCGCACCACGTCCACCGGGGGTATGAGAACATCGAGCGGAAGTTCCTCGATCTCGGAGCGAGGATCGAGCGCGTCGCAGAAGGGACCGCAGTCAGCAGCCCATGAAGATCGGCATCGACCTCGGCACGGCCAACGTCCTCGTGTACGTCCAGGGGAAGGGCATCGTCATCCAGGAGCCGTCCGTCGTGGCGGTGAGCGACGACAACCGAATTGTCGCCGTCGGCGAGGAGGCCCGCCAGATGATCGGCCGGACACCCGGCAACATCCAGGCCATCCGGCCGATGAAGGACGGGGTGATCGCCGACTACGTCATCACGGAGGCGATGCTGAAGTTCTTCATCGGCAAGGCCACCAAGGGTCGCATCGGCTTCTCGCGACCGGAGGTGATGATCAGCGTCCCGGCCGGCGTGACGTCCGTCGAGAAACGCGCCGTTCGCGACGCCGCGCTCAAGGCCGGCGCGAAGGAGGCGTACCTCATCGAGGAGCCTCTCGCGGCGGCGATCGGGGCCAACGTCCCGATCAGCGGCCCGTCCGGGAACATGGTCATCGACATCGGCGGCGGGACCAGCGAGATCGCCGTCATCGCCCTCGGCGGCATCGTGGTCTCGACCTCGCTCCGCGTCGGCGGGAACAGGTTCGACGAGTCGATCGCCACGTACATCCGCAAGAAGTACAACCTCATGGTCGGCGACCGGACCGCCGAGGAGGTGAAGATCCAGATCGGCACCGCGCTGCCGCTCGAACGGGAGCTCCAGATGGAGGTCCGCGGTCGCGACCTCATTGCTGGTCTGCCGCGCACGATCCCGATCACGAGCTCGGAGGTGATGGAGGCCATCGAGCAGCCGCTCCAGTCGCTCGTCACCGCCGTCCGCGGCGTCCTCGAGCAGACCCCACCCGAGCTGAGCTCGGACATCATCGACAAGGGGATGGTGATGTCTGGCGGTGGCGCACTCCTCCGCAACATCGACAAGCTCCTCACCCAGGTGACCGGCGTGCCGTGCCACGTCGCCGAGAACCCCCTCGACTGTGTCGCCCTCGGCACGGGCCTCGCCCTCGAGCACTATGACTTCTTCAAGAAGTCGCTCGTCCAGGCGGTCTGAGCCGCGCCGGTCATGGCCGACGCCCCCGCGTTCATCGATCTGCACTGCCATACGAGCGCGAGCTTCGACAGCCTCGCCTCGCCGGCCGCGGTCGCGGGTGCGGCCGCCCGGCGCGGGCTGACCCACCTCGTCATCACGGACCACGATCGCATCGACGGTGCCCTCCGGGCCCGGGACGCGGCGCCGGTGGGCCTCACGGTCATCGTCGGGGAGGAGGTGCGGACTGCCGCGGGCGATCTCATCGCCGCATTCCTCAAGCGCGCCGTGCCGCCCGGTCTCCCACTCGCCACGACCGTGGCGATGATCCGAGACCAGGGTGGGCTCGTCGGCGTGCCACATCCGTTCGACCGACACCGCGGATCGCTCGGCCAGGACGATGGCCTTGCCGCCGTGGTGGGGCTCGTCGACTGGATCGAGACGCACAATGCCCGCCTCATCGGTTCCGGCAACGAGCGAGCGGCCGTCTTCGCCCACGACCACGGCCTGCCGGGGGTGGCCGTGTCGGACGCCCACTCGACCCTTGAGGTGGCGGTCGCGTACACGGCCGTCCGCGGCGACCCGTCGAGCCCGAGCGGGCTCCTCGCTGCCCTGCCGAGCGCTCAGCTCGTGCTCGGCCGCGCCTCGTACGCGGTGCGCCTCATCACCCCTGTCGCGAAGCTTGTCCAGCGCGCACGGGGCAACGGACGCGTGACGACGCGGCCCGCATCGTGATCGACTCGGCGGAGCCCCGTCCGGAGGCCGACGGCACCCGGGAGCCGGATCCGGGCGCGGACCAGCTCTCGCTCGGGCGCCGCCTCCGCCAGCCCCGGACCATCATCTCGCTCGTCTTCCCGATCCTCCTCCTCGCGCTGTTTGCCGCCAATCTGCCCGGGTTCCATCTCGAACAGTTGCCGGCCAAAATCCTCGGCGCGAATCCGGCCCTCCTGCTTGCTGCATTCGTCGTCTTCTATGCCGGCTTCCCCCTCCGTGGCTACCGCTGGGCGATCCTCCTCCGAGCGACCGGCTTCCGTGTCGCGGTGGTCGACGCGACGGAGATCATCTTCATCAGCTGGCTCGTCAACTGCCTGGTGCCGGCGAAGCTCGGTGACGTCTATCGGGCCTACCTCCTCAAGATCAACAGCGCCGTGTCGCTGTCGCGGACGTTCGGCACCGTGTTCATCGAGCGGATCCTCGACCTCTTCGCCATCACCGGGCTCGGCCTCGCCTCGGGGTTCGTGAGCTTCCGGAACGGCCTGCCGACGGCGGTCCAGGCGGTCTTCGCCATCGGCGTTGGCTTCGTCGCCCTCCTCGCGCTCGCCCTTCTCACGATGCGGAACTTCGGGCGCCGCATCCTCACCCGGCTGCCCCTGCCGCATCGATTCGTCGAACTCTACGATCGCTTCGAGGAAGGCGTCTTCTCGGCGATCGGCCTGCGAGGACTGCCGCGGCTCCTCTTCGTGACGGGGCTCATCTGGTCGACGGAGGCGATGCGGCTCTTCCTCGTGGTCGAGGCACTCGGCTTCCCGAACGTCCACCTCGGGATCAGTGGCGCGTTCTTCGTCGCCCTCACCGGCTCGCTCCTCACCGCCGTGCCGCTCACCCCGGCGGGCATCGGCGTCGTCGAGACGGGCGTGATCGCCGTGCTCACGGTCGCGTACGGGGTGCCGCAGACGGAAGCGCTCGCCATCACCCTCGTGGACCGGGCGATCAGCGTCCTCTCGATCATCGTCATCGGGTCGATCGTCTACGCAGTCTCGCCGAAGCGCCGAGGCGCCGGGCTTCGCCATCCGGACGGGAGCGTGGCCACCGCCTGAGGGCGGGTGGCGCACGTCCGGATCGTTCGCGACCCCACCGGGCCGCTCCGGCGATACCCCGCCCGCCGCTCCGAGCCGGTACGAACGGGGGATACAGGGGGGACGGTCCACGCTCGATAGTGGCCGCACGAGGACCACCTCGACCGCGACCACGGAGCGCCCGAACGGCACGATGACGATCCAGAACAGCCGCGCCTTCAACGAGTGGCTGCGCGGTCAGCTCAAGGCCAAGAAGATGTCGCAGCGGCAGCTCGCCCAGCAGTCTGGCGTTGACCACTCGACGATCTCGCGTCTCATCCGTGGCGACCGAATGCCGTCGCTCGGGACCGCGACGAAGCTCGCCCGCGGCCTGCGCGAGCTTCGAGAGGACGCCGACACGACGCAGTATCTCGGCCTCATCTCGGCCGGACCCACGAACCCCACCGCCCGCGTCGAATACGCCCTTCGCGCCGACGAGGCACTGGGCGAGGTCCAGGTCCGGCAGATCATGGAGTACTACCTCGCCGTCCGGATGCGCCGCTTCGGCCGGCCGTTGCCGCCGGCGAACACGGACAATGCGCCGAACCGCGCCCAGGATCGCCCCCCGATGCGAGGCTACGGAGCCTCCGCGCCGAGCGCCGGGGTTCCGGTGACCGCCGGCGCGGGGCCGCAGCCACGGATGATCCCTACCCGAACCCTCAGCCGACCGACCGGCCGGACGCAGGGACGCTACTAGCACACCACAGGGCACGACCCGGTCGCCTCCACGTCCGGGTCTCGGGGACAGCGAGCGCCGGCCTCGGGGGGGGGCCGGCGTTCGTCATGCCCGGGCGCCAGCGACCGGGCTCACCGACCGGAGCCGGGCAGATAGACCGAGATCGTCCGACCCGGTGCGGCAACGAACCGATCGGCGAGACGCGGCTCCCCGTGTGTGGTTGAGCTCGTCATGGTGGCGAGGAGCGCACGCTCGGCCGGTCCGCCGCAGTCCGCCACGAACAGCGAATCGCAGACCACAACGATCGGCCCGGCGGGACCGCCGATCGGAACCCGATCCGTCACCGTCGCCCCGATGCGGCGGAGCGGGAAGAGATACGCCTCGGGCGTCTTGAACGCCGGCAGGCTGGCGATGAAGGTCGGCCGCGTGCCGGTCGATGCGGCGATCCGTCCGGCTGCGGTCTCGGCGGCGGGATAGCCGCCATCCGCCGCGACACCGGGCGGCCAGTGGACGACGTTCCAGGTCACGAGCGCCACGACGAGGGCGACGGCGCCGAGCTTCCCGGCGCGCTCCACGGTCGACTGCCCGCCGAAGGCGACGGCTGGCCGTCTTCGGACGACGATCTCCTCCGCATCGACCGGTCGACGCCGCCACATCGCGGCCGCGCCGAGCCCGACGACGACGAAGACGAGCGGGTCGAGGAAGGCGTGGTAGTGATCGACCGGCAGCGGGGTGACGGACGCGAGGCCGGAGATCGTCAGGCCGAGAACGAGGCAGCTCCAGAGCAGCGTGCCGCCGATCCATCGGACGAGCGCGCGCTCGGGGTCGGCGGCCATGCGGGATCGCCACACCGCGATGGCGATGACCCCGACCGCGGCGGTGACGCCGACGGCAAGCGCGTCGGTCAGGAGTCCGGTGAGGGGCCAGGCGAGGATGCGGAGCGAGACGAAGACCAACCGGACGAACGGTCCAGCCGCCGTGGCCTGGCCGCCACCCACGAGGAAGGCGACCGCCGCCCGGGTCTCGTGGAACCCGCTCTGGAGCTCCGAGACCGCGAGGGGAACGTAGGTAAGGATCACCAGGCCGATCGCTCCCGCGGCGACCCACGCAAGCGCCGTCCGGTCGCGGCCGGACCGGCGCCGCAGGTCCGCGACGAGCCACGCAACGAGTGGCGGCAGGAGGACGGCACCAAGGACGTGGCATTGCATCGTCGCCGCCTCCGCGAGGGCGACGAGGAGCCACCACCTCGCGCGCCGTGTCGACCAGGCCCGCCATGCCGCCGTCACGGCGAGCGCGCTGGTGAACGCGACGAGGTTCGGGTTCCAGATGAACGTCGACTCGTCGATCGCGGTCGCCGAGACCGCCATGAGGCCACCGGCGACGACGCCGGCTGCCGTCCCGCCGACCGCCCGAGCGAGTCCGGCGACCAGTCCGACCGCCGCTGTCCCAAGGACGGCGATCTCGAGGACGACCATCGTGGGATCGCCGCCGCCGAGCCAGGCCGCCGGCGCAAGGAGGTAGTAGTAGAGCGCACCGTGATGGAAGTCGCCGATCGAGGTCGGAGGACCGAGGAGCGGCCACACCCCGTTCTGCACGAACCCGGTGAGGACGAGCAGGTCGTGACCCTGGTCGGCATCCCATGTGCCACGTCCGGCCAGGCCGTCGAGTCGAAGGACCGCGGCGAGCAGGACGAGCGCGCCGAAAGCGATCGGCCAGGCCCAGCGATCGGAGACGACGACCCGCCGGGATCCATCCACCCGGATCACGCGGGCTCCTCGCGTGGTGCCGTTCGAGCGCGGCTGCCGCGGAGCGCGAACGCCTCCGGCGGGAGCGGTTCGAGTGGCTCTCCGGCGGCGATCGCGTAGGCGCGCGCGATGTTGACCGCGTCGTAGCCCTCGTCCATCCCCGGTGTCTCGAGGATGTACGTCACGCGGCGGAGCCGCGGCGCGGTGAGCAGGTGTCGGAGGCCCGGGACGCCGATCGTTCCGGCGCCGAGATGCTCGTGGCGGTCCGTCCTCGAGCCCAGGCCCGTCTTCGAATCGTTGAGGTGGATCATCGCCAGCCGGTCCAGGCCGACGCTCGCATCGAACTCATCGAGCAGCGCCTCGATCGTCTCCGGCCGTCGGAGATCGTGGCCGGCACCCCACAGGTGGGCGGTGTCGAGGCAGAATGCGACGCGGCCCATGTCCGCTCCGCGTCGGGCGATCGACTCGAGGACCGCCGCGAGCTCGCCGACGCTCACCCCGATCCCGCCGCCACCGCCCGCCGAGTTCTCGAGGACGATGATCGCGCCGTCCGCTGCCGCGCCGTCCGCGGCGTCGCCCCCGGCTGCGTCAAGGGCTCGCGCGATCCCCTCCCCGACCCGATCGATCCCGGCGTCCAGCCCGGTCAGCTTGTGCGAACCGACGTGAACGTTGACGAAGCGGGCCCCGAACGCGACCGCCGCCCGGAGCTCGCTCGCGAGGACGGCGATCGAGCGCTCGCGGAATTCCTCCTCGGGGCCGGCGAGGTTGACGAGGTACGCGGCGTGGATCGCGACCGGCCGGATGTCGAGTTCATCGAGACGTCGACGAAAGGCGGGCAGCTCGCGCGGCGGTTCGGTCCGCCGGCGCCAGGCGGTCGGATTGTCGGCGAACACCTGGAGCGACCGGGCGCCGATCGCCGAGGCGCGCTCCACTGCCCCCACCATCCCACCCCCGAGCGGCAGATGCGCGCCGAGCCGGCGGTCGTCGGGGAGGGTGGGCGACATCGCGCCGCATCGTACCGCAGGCGCGCGCCCCGGCCGACCGGCAGATCTCCCCGGTCCATGCGCGTCCCCGTCGTCCTCCCCGTCGTCGCCGCCACGCTCCGGGCGCTACCTCGTGGACGCGCGACTCATGACCCGCGTCGGGGGCGTGGACCGGCTGGCGTGACCGCCTGTCCGTTGCGCGACATCGTCGACGTGTAGCCCCCGCCGACGGCTGGCTCGATGAGGCCATAGTCGCCGTCCCGGCGGCGGTAGAGGATCGAGATCCGTTCGTTCTCCGCGTTGACGAAGACGAAGAAGCTGTGGCCCAGCTCCTCCATTCCGGCGACGGCGTCTTCCTCGAACATCGGCTCGATCGCGAACCGCTTCGTCTTGACGATCCTCGTCTCCCGGCTGCTGTCCGCGGTTCCATCGGCGATCCGCCGGAGGAGGTCCTTCTCGTCGACCGGACGAGCGTGAACACGGGGTTTCTTCTTGTGGTCGACCGCCCGTCGCTCCATCTTGTCGACGAGGTCGTCAAGCCCGGCCTGGTACGTTGGTCCGGCCGCGCGGCCCCGAAGCGTCGAGCCGTCGATGACGAGCGTGACCTCCACGATGTGCGAGTCGTCGCCGTTCCGATGCTGCTCCACGGAGAGCTCGACGAGCGCGTCGCTCCGATCGTCGAGGACGCGTTCGAGCCTCGCGAACTTGCGCTCGACGTACGTCCGGACCCGCGCGGGAACCTCGACGTTCTTGCCCTTGACGATCGTCCTCATGGAGGCACCTCCGTCCAGACGCATCGATCCGAGCGGTCCGCTGGCGCTGTCGTGGGCGCGGCCATCGCAGGCGGACGGGCGCCCGGCGCCCTTCGGCGAGTATAGACCCGAGGGGACCGTCCGCCTGCCGCCGAGCGAACGGGCGGGCTCCTGTGGGCCGAGCCGGGACGCGTCCGGAGGTCACCGTTCCCGGGCGATAGTCACCGTTCCCGCGCGACCGTCACCGCTGAGACGCCGATCGCCCCGGCCTCGCGAAGGGCCTCCGCACACGCGACGAGTGTCGCGCCCGTCGTGACGACATCGTCGACGAGGACCGTCCAGCGACCCGCGACGGATCGGCGGGCCGCCGCGTCCACGATCCGGAACGCACCGCGGACGTTCGCGGTGCGAGTCGCTCGATCGAGCTGGAACTGGGCCGTCGTCGCTCGCGCGCGTACGAGTACGTGGACATGGGGAAGCCGAAGGTCGCGAGCCGCGATGGAGGCGATGCGCTCTGCCTGGTCATACCCGCGGTCCCGCGCTCGATCGGGGTGCACGGGCACGTGGACGAGGAGCTCGCCACCAGCGCCCGCCTCGCGCCAACGATCCGCGACCACATGGCCGAGCGGTTCAGCCAGGCGGACTTCGCCGCGATACTTGAGCGCGAGAAGCGCACGACGGAAGACACCACTGAACGGACCGCACCACTCGAGCTGGAGGAGCGGCGACGGGATGTCCGACGGCATGCCGATCGGGACGCCTGCGGGCATGCCCGCCCGGACACGGAGCGCGGGCAGGCAGGCCTCGCACAGCGGCGCACCTTCCCGGTCGCATCCGACGCAGGCGGCCGGCAGGGCGAGATCGAGGAGCCGTCCGGCCGTGGATCCGATGCGCCGTCGAATGGCGTTCACTGCCATGGCCTGATCGTCGCATCCGGCCCTCACCGGCGACGTATCGCACGTTGGCCTGAACGATGACGTGCCGCGGGCCAAGCCGACCGGCACCACTCGAATGGTGACGCGCTGCGGCCGAGGCGGGCGCCCGCGTGCGGCGGACCTCGCGTCGGGCTGGATCTACGCTAACTCCCGCCGCGTGGCGCTTACGCGACTACCCGGTCACGATCGAGCTCGCACAGCGCCGCGATTCCCGCACGACAGGAGGAATCCAGCCAGCCGGCGAGAATCCGGCTGAATCGAGCGCCGGATCCGACCCGACCGCCGCATTCGAGTCGGATAACGCTCGGTAGGTGGTGATTAGCCAGAGTTCGATCGGTTGCCCCGGCCGCCGAACCGCCGGCCCGTGCCGAGCCGCCGGCCCGCGCCTCGCGGAGCAGCGGCAGCACGCCCACGAGCAGGGACGCCCCGAGGATCCAGAGGATCGGGAGCGCGACGAACGCGGAGACCGGGACCGTCCAGCGTCGCGAGGTGCGAGCACCCCACACGACGATGGCGGCGGCCACCGGCAGGCGGATCGCGAGCGGGACGAGGATCGCGGACGGTGTCAGGCCGAAGTCGGTCGCCCCGCCGGAGCCGCTGTTCGATCGGAGGACATCCAGCCACTGCCCCCAGAGACCCGGCGCCACGATGAAGCTGATGCCGGCGAGCGCGGCGGTGGCTCCCAACGCGATGGCGAGCTCCCGCCACTCCCGTCGCACGACGAACCAGAGGAGCCCGATACCCGGCGTGACCTTGGTGAGGAGGACGAGCGACCAGGTCCAGGGCCAGCGGAACCCGAGGACGATGGCGGCCGCGAGCAGCAGGTGGATGTTCCCCGAACCCACCTCGGACGCGACCGCCGGCACGAGGAGGAGCGCCACGGTCCACCCCCGCGCGAGCCAGACGAGCGTCGCGAACAGGAGGAACGTCCAGCCCGCGATGAACACGGGGAACGGAAGGTGTGTGAGCGGCGAGAACGCCTGGACCCAGACCGGTGAGTAGAGGAACGCGTCGGCGCGTCCGGCAGACGCGTTCCGATACGGGTCGGACGGATCCATCGCCCAGTACGCGTGCGCGTCATACGCGTCAGGCGGCCGGATGAGCGCGTAGACGAGGCCGGCGGCCAGCAGCGCTGCCGGCAGCGCACCGGATGTCTCGAGGCGTCCGAGCGCCGTGCGCAGGGACCCGAACCACAGCCGGGCGGAGGTGACCGCGGAGGACCAGGACCCGCGCGTCACGGACGATGCTCAGGCGGTCGCGAACGCGATGGTGTCGCCGACCGCGGTCCCGGATCCGGTCACCGTCCCGCTCGGAAGCTCGAGGACGCCGTGCGCACCGCGGACGTACCAGACGACGCCTGTCCACGGCCGGAGTCCGGAACGGACGGCGACCACCCGCCGCAGCCCGCCCCCGTCCGGTCCGCCGAGGAACACGGCGTCGATCGCGAACCCCATGAACATCATGTGGATGCCGTTGCTCTCGGGCAGCCAGAGGCCCCCACCAGCGGCCAGCGACGGCCGTCCCATGAGACCGCGGAACTTGCCGAGCAGGCCGTCCGCGACCTCCGCCCGCGCGGCGAGGATCGAAGTCCGGGTGACGTTCCGGACGATCAGCGCCGCCGGCGCCACGTCGACTCCCGGGCGACCGCGTCGTACGCGGCTGGCGCCGAATTCAGTGCCCGCTGCCGGGATTGGTGCTGAGATTGAGGACGATGAGGATGATCGCCGGGCCGAGGATGATGATGAAGAGCGACGGGAAGATGCAGCCGACGAGCGGGAACAGCATCTTGATCGGCGCTTTCGCCGCCATCTCTTCGGCTCGCTGGCGTCGCTCGATCCGCAGCTGCTCGGACTGGACCTGGAGGACCTTGCTGATCGAGACGCCGAGCTGCTCCGCCTGGATGATCGCCCCGATGAAGTTCGTCAGCGCCTGGACCTCCGTCCGCGGGACGATGTCCCGAAGGGCGTCGCGCCGGGCCTTCCCGATCCGGACCTCCGCGAGCGCTCGGCGGAACTCGTCGCTGAGCGGCCCATCCAGCTTCTCCACGACCTTGGCCAGGGCGGCGTCGAAGCCGAGACCGGCGCGTACGGAGATCGTCAGGAGGTCGAGGGAATCCGGGATCATGAGGAGGATCGCGTGGCGGCGCTTCTTCACCCGGCCGCCGAGCCAGAACTCCGGGGCGGTGTAGCCGAACATGAGCCCGACCACGGTCATCGCCAGCCCGAGGATCGGCGCGGCGCCGAGCAGGATGAGCCCGAGGAACGCGCCGATGCCAGCCCCGACGAGGGCCCCGATCGCCTTGACGCCCAGCCAGTCGGCGACGCGGAGGTCGCCGGGGTTGCCGGCCAGGGCGAGGCGCTTCTGGGTCGTCGCGGTGAACGAGGCGCTCGCCACGCGGGCGACCGTCCCCGAGAGGCGGGTGGCGAGCGGGCGGAGCGTCCGCTCGAGGAACGGCGCCTGCAGCTCGAGCTCCTCGAGGTTCTTCGCCGTCATCGACCCGAGCTGCGTGAGGCGGGCCTGGACCGGGTCCACCGGGGAGCTGCCGGCGAGTCCGAGGACGATGAGCAGGATCGCGCCCGCGGCGACGGCGGCGACGAGGATCGCGGGGATGGCCATGACGGTCAGACCTCGATGTCGACGATGCGGCGGATGATCATGAACCCGAAGAACATCATGATGCCGCCCACGGCGAGGATGACGATGCCCGCCGGCAACCCGATGATGGCGGGTGGGTTCTTGAACATCGGCTCCATGAACCCGGGCGCGGCGATGAAGAGGAATCCGGCGAGGCCGATCGGGAGGAAGCCCACGACATAGCCGGACAGCCGCTGCTGCGCGGTGAGGGTCCGGATCTCGCCCTTGATCCGGACCCGCTCGCGGATCGTGAACGCGATCGAGTCGAGGATCTCGGCGAGGTTGCCGCCGACGGTGTGCTGGATGGAGATCGCCGTCGCCATGAGCTCGAGGTCGTCCGAGCGGACCCGGCGGACCATGTTCTCTAGGGCGACGTCGAACGGGAGTCCCAGGTTCACCTCGCGGATGACCCGGCCGAACTCGGTCGAGATCGGCGGGCGGGATTCGCGGACGACGAGCTCGATCGCCTGGAGGAAGGACGACCCGGCCCGCAGCGCGTTCGCGATGAGGGTGATCGTATCCGGCAGCTGCTTGTTGAAGGCGCCGAGCCGGCCGCTCTTGCGACGACCGAGCCAGAAGCGCGGGATGAAGAAGCCGACGACCGCGCCGATGATGAGGAACAGCGGATTGCGCAGCGTCGGGGAGGCGATCGAGAGCACAAGGAGGAGGATCGGGACACCGACGGTCGTGCCGGCCCAGAACGCGAGGTACTCGCTCACCTTGAGCTTGAGGTCGGCTCGCGCGATCTCCCGGGCGAGGTTCGCCCCGAAATCCCGCTCCTCCATCGCCTTGTTGAGACTCGCGAGCGCCGCGCTCTGGGCGAGGAGGTCCGCCAGTCCGCCCTGGCCGGTCGCCTTGTCGACCTCCTCCTTGCCGGAGGCGTACCGCTCCAGGCGCGAGGTGATGCCGGACCCGCTCGCGGACATCGCGATCCCGATGGCGATGAGGGCGATCGCTCCGGCGGCTGCGGCGGCGACGAGGACGGACGTCGGCATCGTGATCCCCTAGATGTAGCCGAACATGCCGGGCGGGAGCTGGATGCCCATCACCTCGAACTTCTCGACGAACTTGGGCCGGATGCCCGTCGCCTTGAGCCGGCCCTGGATCTTGCCCTCCACGATCCCGGTCTGCTCGAAGACGAACACATCCTGCATGACGATGACGTCGCCCTCCATGCCCTGGACTTCCGTGATGTTGACGATCCGCCGAGTGCCGTCCTTGAGCCGAGTCTGGTGGACGATGAGGTCCACCGCGGAGGCGACCTGCTCGCGGATCGCCCGGAGCGGGAGATCGACACCGGCCATGAGGACCATCGTCTCGAGGCGCGAGAGCATGTCTCGGGGGCTGTTCGCGTGGCCGGTCGACATCGAGCCGTCATGCCCGGTGTTCATGGCCTGGAGCATGTCGAGCGCCTCGCCCGACCGGCACTCCCCGACGATGATCCGGTCGGGGCGCATCCGGAGGGCGTTGCGGACGAGCTCGCGGATCGGGATGGCACCGCGACCCTCGATGTTCGGCGGCCGCGACTCGAGGGTGACGACGTGCTCCTGGCGGAGCTGGAGCTCTGCGGCGTCCTCGATCGTCACGATCCGCTCGTCGTTCGGGATGAACGACGAGAGCACGTTGAGCGTCGTCGTCTTGCCCGAGCCGGTGCCGCCGGACACGAACAGGTTGAGTCGCGCCTCGACGCACGCCTTGAGGAAGCCGAACATCTCCGGCGTGGCGGTCCCGAAGCGGATGAGGTCGTCGACGGTGAACGGGCTCGCGGCGAACTTCCGGATCGTGATGACCGGCCCGACGAGCGAGAGCGGCGGGATGATCGCGTTCACGCGGGAGCCGTCCGTGAGCCGCGCGTCCACCATCGGGCTCGACTCGTCGACGCGACGGCCGATCGGGGCGATGATCCGATCGATGATCCGCATGACGTGGTCGTCGTTCTGGAACACGACGTTCGTCAGCTCGAGCTTGCCCGACCGCTCGATGTAGACCTGGCGCGGTCCGTTGACCATGACTTCCGTGATGCTCTCATCACGGAGGAGCGGTTCGAGGGGCCCGAGGCCGACGATCTCGTCCGTGATCTGCTCGAGCATCCGGACCCGCTCGGCGCGGGTGAGGGCCAGGCCCTCCTCGTCAATGACCCGGCCGAAGATCTCCTCGATCTGGCGCCTGACCTCGACCTGGTTGGAGAGGTCCAGCTTGGGGTCGAGATCCTGGATCACCCGGCTCTGGATACGGAACTTCACGTCCCGGAACGACTCCCGGACCGGCCCGCTCGCCATGAGGCGGGAGCTGGGACCGGCGGGCGTCTGGACCGGTGGTGGCGGTGCGCCGGGTCCGGCCGGCGCCGTAGGCGTACCCGGTGCCGCCGGAAGGGCTCCCGGTCGAGCGCTCTCGATCCGCTTCAGGAGGGACATCGCCTACACCTCTCGGGCCCGGAGGGGCCGCACTGCTATCGCCATGCGAACAACGACTTGTTCCTGATCGCCTTCCGGCCGTCGCTCACGGCGGCTCGTTCCCCGACCAGGGCGGTCGCGAGTCGAAGGACATCCTGGGAGACCTGGGCCTCCCTATTCGACAGATAGAACGGTACCCCCCGGTTCAAGGCGTACACGACGCTCCGTCCGTCACTGACGATGGAGTGATCCATCTTCCGGCCGATGGAGTGCTCGACGTCCGCCACCCGGATGCCGAGTGTCGAGTCCGCCCGGTTGAGGAGCAGCTGCACCTTGGGGGCTTGGTAACCGAGCTGATCGGCGACCTCGAGGAAGAGCCGCATGTTCTTGATGCTCGTGATTTCGAGCGTGAGCATCGCGAGGATCACATCCGCGGCATCGAGGATCGCGAGGGTCGTGTCGTTGAAGAACGCCGAGCAGTCCACGACCACGAGATCGTGCGTCGCCCGGAGCGCGTCGATGACCCGCTTCACGCCCGTCGGCGTGATGAGCTCGGCCGTCTCCGGCGTCGGCGGGGCCAGAAGGACGCGGATGCCGGACGAGTGGCTGATGACGAACGTCTCGACCGACTCGATCTCGCCGCCCGCCTGGATCTCCGGCACGAGCTCGGCGATCGAGGTGTTCTTCGGGTTGAGGTTGAGGAACACGCCCACGTCGCCGAACTGGAAGGAGCCGTCCATGAGGACGACCCGCTTGCCGAGGTCGTTGGCCACCGCGACCGCGAGGTTGACGGCGACCGTGGTCCGCCCCACGCCGCCCTTCGGGCTGAACACGGCGACCACGAGACCGGGCTCGCGATCGCTGCCGGCGGTGGTGGACGACGTCGCCGCAGGGATCGCGTAGCGGATCGCCTTCTCGCGCTCACGAGCGTGGACCTGGCGGATGGAGGCCGTGAGCTCGTCGCTGCTGAACGGCTTGACGAGGAACTCCCGGGCGCCGGCGAGCATCGAGCGGCGGAGGTAGTCCGCCTCACCCTGGACGGACATCATGACGACGGAGGCGGTCGGCACCTGTGTCGCAAGGAGCTCCGTGGCGGCGATGCCGTCCATGTCCGGCATGTTGATGTCCATGAGGACGACGTCAGGAGAGAGCCTCGATGCCTGCGCGAGCGCATCGGCACCGGAGGATGCCGCGCCGACGACCTCGATGTCGCTCTCGAACCCGAGGAGCTTCGTCAGGTGATCGCGCGTCTCCTGGATGTCGTCGACGATGAGGACTCGGATCTGGTCGGCCATGGTCTCGCGTGCGCTGGGGGTGGGATGATCGGCGGCAGCGGCCGGTGAGGGCCGCTGGACCGCCATGCCGGGACCGATCGCTGACCAGGCAGACGCCAGGTCAGTGAAGGATGACGCTCGGCGGGAGGACGCCGTACTTGTCGATGAGGGTCTGGAGGACGACGCCGTCCGTCTTGTCGAGCGGCGGGATGGTCGGGCTCCCGCTCGCGGTCAGGTAGTCCTTCGGTGAGCGGAGGACGAGCGAGATCGGATCGGTCGCCGGGTCGTCGTAGAGCTGCGCGTAGCGGATCGCCTCCGCCTGGTTCGCGGTGACGGCGACGACGACGATCTCCGACTGGCCGTTCAGTGTCGTGCTCGGCTGCTGCGGGACGGCGCTCGCTCCGGGCGAGGGCGCGGCCTGCTGCTGCGCCGGAGTCTGGGTGGGTGGCGGGAGGAGGGTCCCGATGACCTTGATGTTCTGGAGGATCATCTTGACCGTGGGCTGAGCCGCGCCGACGGTGACGACCTGGCCCGGGTTCTTCGTGTCCGCGATCGTGTTCTGGATCTTGATCGCGATGATCACGTCAACGTTGTCGCCCGTGTGGATCAGGGTGCCGACTCCGGTGAGCTGACTCACCTGGATCGCCATCGCCCGGAGGCCCTGCGGCAGGTTGTCGGTCACGTTGCTCGTCGTCCCGAGGTCGACGAAGTACCCGTAGGTGAGCTCCGTGCCCGCCTTCACGCTGCGACGGATCGTCTTGCTGACCGCGAGGCCCGGGTCCGGGATGGAGTCCGAGGTGGCCGCGGCGAGCGCGACCGCGCGGAGTTCCACCATGTCCGCGCTGATGACCGTCCCGGCCGGGATGTCCACCTTCGCGAAGACGACCTGGGCCGTCGTGGGGGCGGTGGGGGCAGGTGTGCCACCACTGCCGGTTGTGCCATTGTTGAGCAGCAGGACGACGCCCACGAAGGCGACGACGGCGAGCAGTGCGCCGATGAGCAGAACGAGCCGGTTGGACCGCTTCAAGTTGAGTTCTCCCCAGCCGTGTGACAGGTGGCAACACTGTAGCATCGCCCAAAGGCGGCGCGACTATACCAAAGGGCTAGGACCATTAGGAAGAATTGGCGAGAAACAGAGGCCCTGGGAACAGAACGACCCCGTCGGGATGACGGGGTCGTTCATGGGTTTCGGTGCGCGGCTGAGCCGCTCACTGAATGGCTCTAGATGGACTTGCCGACGTTGCTGAGGATCGTCTTGACCTGGCCGCCGAGGAAG